>JAGCOI010000146.1 GCA_017645485.1 Alphaproteobacteria bacterium
GCAGATGAATATTTAGGCTTACTTGATAATGCCGAGCATCCGTCAGACGGTTATTGTATTACGGATATGTGCATCAAGCAAAAACTTAATGACCATATAGCAACGCCTGTTGAAGGCTCACCGAATACATATAAGTTTGAACCTGAAAAATGGAATGTTCCGACACCGGGGCAAACTTGGTTAGGTATTTAACCACGGATTATTATAGCATCAAGATAATATTTATCAAACGCTCTTGTCTCCTGTCGAGAGCGTTTTTTATGCTTATCTTGATTATTCACAATATTATCAAACAAATAAAAAACTGTATCTTTTCGACCGATTGTATGCTATAAGCTCTTATATTCTTTCATAAAGAGGTGATGATGGCTGCAAGCATATTAAAATCAAAACGTTTTCTGCCTTTAATGCTGACGCAATTTTTAGGTGCTTTAAATGATAATCTGTTTAAAAATGCTCTTTTAATCACCGTTACCTTAACTATGGCAAGTAAAGCGGCTATATTGTCAAATATTATCGCCGCGCTCTTTATTCTGCCGTTTTTTCTTTTTTCAGCAACGGCCGGTGAAATAGCCGATAAATATGATAAATCCAAAATAGCACGCTTATTAAAAATAACGGAACTGATTTTAATGCTCGACGCACTTTTCATATATCAGCAACAAAGCATTTGGGGCTTAATCATTTTGCTCTTTTTAATGGGCACTCAATCAACTTTTTTCGGTCCCGTGAAATATGCCCTCTTACCGCAACACTTACAAACCCAAGAACTTGCACTCGGTAACGCTTATATTGAAGCCACCACCTATTTTGCCATTCTGCTCGGATTAATTTTAGGCACTTTACTCAATTTTGAAGCGGTTCTTTATGTTTTAGTTATATTTGCGCTTATCGGTTATACGGCCTCCATCTTTATCCCGAAAGCCCCCTCCTATCAACCAAACACGCATATACATAAAAACATTTATACTTCTTTCATGCACAATTTTCAAATTATCCGTAAAAATAAAACGATTTTCCGATGCATTTTGGGAGCCACATGGTTTTGGATGGTCGGTGCGTTTGTCGTGGTGCAGATATATCCGCTCTCCGGCAATGTCTTGCACGTATCAAACACCGTCATCACATTCTTTTTAATGCTTTTTTCAATTGGTGTTGCAGTCGGTTCCGTTTTTTGCGGGCATTTGATGAAAGGTTTTATTCACGCCACATACACGCCTTTAAGCGCGCTTATGATGGGCGTTTGCTTTTATATGCTCTATTTATTCACAAATAATTACCCAACACCGGACGCTCCTGTCAGTCTTGCTCACTTTTTCAGTGCCCCTCACAGCATAGGTATTTGTCTAAGCTTATTTGTTTTGGCATTTTTCGGGGGGCTGTATATTGTTCCCTTAAACACGTTGATGCAACGCCTATCCCCAAAAACCTGTCTGGCAAGTATTATCGGTGGTAACAATATATTAAATGCTTTAGGCATGACACTTATTTCCGTTTTTGCCGTCATACTGCTTTCCGTCGGTTTTAATATTGCCGAATTGTTCTTATGTGTCGCAATTTTAAGTACTTTCGTTTGCCTATACATCTCCGCACTTCTACCTCATGCTTTTTGGCGCTCGCTTTTAAGAACAATTTTTGAATTGTGTTTTAAGGTTCAAATTAAAGGTGCAAACAATATGATTAAAGCCGGTAAAAAGGTATTGTTTGTGGCTAATCACACTTCTCTTTTAGACGGTCTCTTGCTGGCAGCCTTTACACAAGGTGATATTACATTTGCGGTTAACACAACTTGGGCTGAAAAAAGAATTATGAAATTTTTTGCACATTTCGTTGATTTTGCACCGCTTAATCCGACCAATCCCATGTCTATGCGCGCTTTAATTTCACAGGTTAAAGCAGGCAAACGCGTCATGATTTTTCCGGAAGGACGCATTACGACAACGGGCGGATTGATGAAAATATATGAAGGTGCCGGCATGATTGCTCTTAAAACAGGTGCACGCATTGTACCTGTCAGAATATCAGGTGCAACCGAAAGTAAATTTTCTTATTTGAAAAACAAAATAAAAACCAAACATTTTCCAAAAATTGAAATGTCTTTTTTAAAACCGAGGCGTTTAACCATTCCTGACAATTTAAGCAGACGCGAACAAAGACACAATATATCTCTGCAACTCTACGATTTAATGACCGATTCTTTTTATCAAACGGCTTTAAAGGATGAACATATTTTTAATTCACTTATCAAAGCCGCACAAAAACACGGTGTTAAGCATAAAATTGCCGAAGATATTAATCGAAAACCTTTAACATACGGCGCGCTTATCAAAAAATCTTACATCTTGGGCGAAGCTTTTATAAAAATATGTCATCAAGAAAAATACATCGGCTTATTGTTGCCGAACAGTTTGGCAAACCTTGTTTGTTTTTATGCTCTGCAAAGTATTGATAAAGTTCCGGTCATGCTCAATTTTTCGCACGGATTGAACCAATTTAACGCTTGCCTGAAAACATTAAATTTGCAAATTGTTGTCACATCTCGTGCTTTTATTGAGAAAGCACGATTGGAACATCTGCAAAATG
The DNA here is from genome assembly GCA_017645485.1 of Alphaproteobacteria bacterium. Classification (GTDB taxonomy): domain Bacteria; phylum Pseudomonadota; class Alphaproteobacteria; order RF32; family CAG-239; genus UBA1254. The sequence goes on from JAGCOI010000146.1 coordinate 2,584, forward strand.
CTTTAGAAACAAATAATATTCGTATTATTTATTTGGAAGATTTCGCAAAGCAAATTTCGTTGATTTCAAAATGTCGCGGTTTATTCAAATACATCCGTCATGTCAAACCCGAAAACGCACCTTCGGAAACGGCTGTTGTCTTATTCACATCAGGATCGGAGGGATTGCCTAAAGCCGTTCTTTTAAGCCATAAAAACATACAGGCCAACCGTTTTCAAATTTTAAGTGTTTTGGCCGTCAACAGTTCCGATGTGTTTTTTAATGCCCTACCGATGTTTCATTCGTTTGGTTTAACTGTCGGCACCGTTGTTACAACACTTTCAGGTGTTAAAACATTTTTCTACCCCTCACCTTTGCATTATCGTATCGTTCCGGAATTGATTTATGATACAAATACAACAATTGTTTGCGGTACGGATACATTTTTTTACGGCTATGCCAGAATGGGTAATCCGTACGACTTTTTTGCCCTTAAATATGCCATTGTCGGCGGAGAAAAACTTAAAGAGCGCACGGCCGAATTGTTTATGAAAAAGTTCGGCGTACGCATTTTAGAGGGATATGGCACAACCGAAACGGCGCCCGTTCTCACACTCAATACGCCTATGCATTTTAAGGAAGCAACTGTCGGACGTTTCCTTCCGGGCATTGAACACCGCCTTATAACAAGTGAAGGTATTCAAACGGGATATTTGCTTGAAGTAAAAGCGGATAACGTCATGCAGGGCTATATGAAACCCGACAACCCGCTTGTCTTACAAACACCGCAAGATGGTTGGTATGTCACGGGAGATATCGTCGATATGGATAAAGACGGTTTTATCACTATTTTAGGGCGCCAAAAACGCTTTGCTAAAATCGCCGGCGAAATGGTTTCATTAACATCTGTCGAAGAAACACTCGAAAAACTGTATCCGAATGCGAAACAAGGCATAATTGCCGTTTCGGATGATAAAAAAGGTGAAAAACTCGTATTGATTACAAATGAAGAAAAAGCTGATTTAGCAGAAATTAAGGCCTTTTTCAAAGAGCAAAACTTCAATGAACTTTGGTGTCCGAAACAAGTGATATACACTAAAAATCCGCCTCTTCTCGGCAACGGAAAGTTTGACTATCAACAAGCCTTAAAACTCGCCCAAGCTTAAAATAAGTCTTTTAACAGGCTGTCTGTTATTTCTTTAAGTTGCCTTGGTGTATATGATTTATAACAAAAATCAAATTCATAGAACGATGCTTTAATATCATTTGCCTGCTGTGTCATGGAAAAAGGCTTTCTATTAAACAGCATTGTTTGGCAATTAACGGATAATGCTTCAAAAATTTGCCCGTCTTTTGAAAGATTAATCCATTTTTTTGCCCCTGTGCAATGTGCACAATCATTATGTCTGATACACACGGCACTTGTAAACAAAGGCACATCCTGATAAACAATTAAAGCTGTTTTGAGCGGACTTATTTTAACAAGTTCTTTCATATTATCTTTTGTATCTTCAAGCGCAAAAGAAATTCTTTTAATCCCGATTTCTTGAGCCATCAGGATTGCTTCTGTATTCATCATATAAATCAACGGTGATAAAGAAACATCATATTTTTCAGTATCAAGAAGATTTAAAGCCCAATAATTTCCGGCTTCAAATTTATTATATCCAAGATTTTGAAGCTTAGATATAATCTTCCTGAACGGCTCGGTATTTCTGCAAACGGTTGGTAATGCCAGCCTTATTTTGTTTTTATCAAATGTTGCAAGCTTATCAAAATCAGGCTTATCCGTTATTAAATAAATAATTTCGGAAAATTTTTCTAAATTGAGTTCTTGAAGATTATCCAAATTATCTGTTTTAATAATCAATCCGCAATCAGCGCTTTCATATTTTTGAGACACAACAGATAAGCTTCCATGCTTAAAAACGGGATTAATATTTTGGTACAAACCGCGACGCAGCTCATTTATCAATGAAACAGGCACAAAAAAACCATGCGGATTATTGAGCGTTAATCGATTCAGTTCAAATATCGTATCTCCCGTCTTTTGAAAGCTTTTTAAAAACGAATCGTACACATTATTCGCATTTTGTGCTACTTGTAAATCAGCATCTGTTTCAAATAAAGCATCTTTTGATGATGCACGCAGTTTATCTTGCAACACATCAACACGCACATCAATCGGAATTCTGTTTTGAAATTCCTTTGGTTTCGGTTTTTTATAATCATAAGAACCTTTGACTTTAGATGATGAAGCCAAATAAACATTCATCCCTTTCTCAAGTTTCGGATATTTCGGGGGTAACCTTACTTCAACGGAAATTCCTTTTTTTGCTTCAAGAACATTTTTTTTGTTTTGCAAAATTTGTTGCACGGAAAAGCCGAAAGGTTTTTCATCTCCCCGCACATCTATTTGCAAGCCGTCAAAACGCCCGAACGCATGCGTCGGTATAAAGACGAGCCTACCTTGAACAACATTATTTATGACGCCTATTTGTAATCCGCGATGCCCCACAAAATTCGGATCTGTCACATCTTTGCTCTTACCGTTAAAATGAAACATACACCAAGGACGCGAAAAAATCTGTTTAATATTTTCAGCTCTCGTTACATCGGGTTTCTGTCCGTCCAAAATCCGCCTGTAATAATCTGTAACCGCTGCTACATACAGTGCAGACTTTTTACGTCCTTCAATTTTAAGAGATGTTGCTTTGATTTTTAAAACATTTTGCTCAAGCGCCAAATCTTTCATTGAAAATATATGTTTACCTTGAACAGATCCTTCAAAAGCACTCCGGCAAGGATAAATACACCTTCCTCAGTTTGCACTTTTTGAATATTCCAACGCCGAAAATTGGCAAATACCGCTGTATGAATAACAAAGAGCACCATGAATAAACACTTCTGTTTCCAAACCTTCTATTTCAGAAATGTCGTTAATTTCAGAAAGTGTTAATTCTCTTGCAAGAACAACTCTTGAAAAACCGAGACTTTTTAAAAATAATGCCCCTTCTTTATTGTGTACGGCCATTTGCGTACTGGCATGCATTTCAAGTTCATTGTACTGTGTTTTTATTAAATGAGCCACGCCTAAATCCTGAACAATCACGGCATCAACTTTACATTTAACACACAAATCCAAACTTTTTATAACTTCATTAAGTTCGTCTTGGCGCAAAATGGTATTGATTGTAACATATACTTTACGCCCCAGATAATGTGCATACGCCGTTATTTCATCAAGTTGCTGTTCGTCAAAATTAGTAGCACTTGCTCTGGCCGAAAAATTTTTTAACCCTAAATAAAGTGCGTCTGCCCCGTAATAAAGCGCCGCATATGCCGCTTCAATATCTCCTGCCGGTGCTAAAAGTTCTGTTTTCATCATCTGACCTTATCACGATTATTTATCAGAGCAGTTCTTATCCAAACGCTCCAGTTCATCAATATATGATGATATCAGATTAAGCCCTTGTTGCCAAAAATCAGGCTTATTCGGATTTAAGCCGAACGGCTGTAATATTTTTTCATAATCCCCTATTGCCGTCTTGCTCAAAAGGTGCAAATATTTATCTTCAAAATTCTCAACCTCTTTTTGTTGATAAACTTCATAGAGCGAATTGACCAAACAATCGGCAAACGAATAAGCATAAACATAAAACGGCAGAAAGAAAAAATGCCCGACTTGCGACCATATATATTTGCAATCATCTCCGACTTCAACATATTCACCAAGACTGTCTCTCATTTCTTCAAGCCATATCTCGCACAAACGTTCTTCGCTCACTTCTCCTGCACGGCGCTCATTATGAACACGCGTTTCAAAACAATGAAAAGCAATTTGCCGAATCGCCGTATTAATCATATCACCGACTTTTGATGCAATTAATGCTAATTTGGCTTTATCGTTATCCAAACTATGTAACAAACTTTGAAATACAAGCATTTCACCAAACACGGATGCCACTTCCTCGGTTGTCATACGTGAATGTTCATTTAAATCTCCGTTTTTCAGTCTCAGTTGATGATGGCAACCATGACCGAGTTCATGCGCTAAAGTCAACACATCATTTTGCTTACCCGTAAAATTCAAAAACAGATACGGATGTTGCGACACAATCGGTCCGCTGCAATAAGCTCCGCTTCTTTTACCGTCACGCGGCGGAACATCTACCCAATTATGCGTAAAAAAGTCTTCGGCGATATTTTTCAACTTCGGCGAAAATTTTTCATATCCTGCTAAAACCAAACGAACGGCCTGATCCCATGTATATGTTTTATCCGAAGAAAACGGTAAAGGCGCATTTCTGTCCCAATAACTGATTTTTTCAACGCCAAGCCACTTGGCTTTTAATTTATAAAATCGGTGTGCAATATTTTGATAGTTTTTTCGCACGGTCTCAGTCAATGTTTCAACAACTTCATCTTTCACGTCTTCAGACATATTTCGTGCCGAAATCGGATGCTTAAAACCGCGTTTTTTATCTTCAATCGCCTTATCTTTAACAATCATATTGTAAATCAGTGAAAATAACGGTGCATTTTCCTGAGCCACACGATTAATCTCTCGGCCTGCTTTATGACGTACGTCCGCATTTTTATCAAGCAGTAATTTGGAAATTTCGGCATCATTATAGCTATGCCCGTCAACGCTATAGCGTAACCTTGCGGAAGTTTCCTCATATAAGCGCACCCACGCTTCCGACGATGTCACCGATTTTTCAAGCAACAACTCTTCCAATTCTTCGGAAAGTTCAAATTTTTTATATCTGCGTACGCGTTTAATAAAAGGCTTATAAAAACCAACTTTTTTATTTTTTAACCATTCTCTGATTTTAGATTCGGGTAACTTGTTTAACTCCAACGAAAAGAAAACCGTCGGTTTGGCGTAATCCGTCAGTTTTTCACTTATGTTTTGATAAAACATCATGGCATCCGCATTTTTCATTTGCGTTGACATGTTCAAATAAGCAAAGCCGCCTAATCTGCCGCCTAAAATTGAATTTTTTTCCAACAGCTTCAAAGCATCAAGAAATTCATCAGGTGAAAGTTTTTCAAGTTTACCTCTGTATTTTTGACGTAACTCAAGCGCATTTTTTTTGTATTTTTTCAAATCTTTTTCAATTTGCGGATCTTTTATACCGTTATATAAATCCGATAAATCCCATGCGGGCAGATTATTAGTTGTTTGTTTCATTGATTTCCTCATCTTGTTGTTTTTGAAGTGTCGGTGCTTCAGGTTTTATGGCATTAA
>JAGCOI010000147.1 GCA_017645485.1 Alphaproteobacteria bacterium
ATGTGTTATTGAACAATGTCCGGATGAGAGCGGCTCGACAATGGATGAGCAAAAATGTGCCGAGCAGATGCACGGCAGTACCATCGGGGTGAGATTGGAAACCGCCGGTTATTCGGGTGCTCAGGAATGTAAAAAGTGTGTATGTGAGCCTTCGGCAAATGATAAGTGCCAATATACCGATGACGTAAATGAAACGGATAATAAGTATATTCAAAAGGGTACGGGCGGCGAACTGAGAAGTGTTTGCTGCGACGGAAAATATCAGATTTGTGAAAATAAAACTTGCGGCGGTACCGATATCACAAAGATTGAAAACGGAAAAATTAAAAATGCCAAGACCACGAGAACTTGCACGGCTTGCGGTGTGGAGTATTTGGAAGTGACGGAATGTAATGAGGGTTATGAAATTACTGAAGACAATAAATGCGCACCTAAAGCATGTTCAACGCTTTCCTCGGAACTCGGCTTAATGTTTGTTGATCAAGGTCAATTATGCGGTGAAGGATATCATACAAATACATCAGATATTTATCCGTGGTGTGCTAAATGCGATGTTAAAACCTGTGCGGATTGGGGGCTTGAATCAAATAATACCAAGTTTGATAACGGTACAAAAGCACCTTGGTATGATGCGCTTGAAGTTAATGTTGCTTGCGATGACGGATATGTACCGACAACACATACCCAAAAAGTCGGTGCCGTTGACAGAGCGTGTTTCGAGTGTTCTAAGAAAAATGTTAAAGAACACTATATAGATGTGCCGAGTACTTCTGCTATTCCGGATTATGTATTGTCGCCGGACGTTATTAAGTCGGGTGAGGGATATCAGTATTGTGCAAGCGGTTGTGATGAAAACAGAGGATATGTTAAAGATGACAGCGGATGCGGTTGTATCGGCGTTGAATGCGGTGAAGGGTTTGGTGTTGTTGCCGGTTTAACCCGTACGTCGGACGGATTTTATACAAATTCGAACGGCGCCTTGAAATATGAGGCTTGTATGGGTGCCGGTGTGATGAAATATAAATATATCGGCTGTATGAACGGATACCAGGCATCGGTAACCTGCAATACGGAAAGCGGGGAGATAAAGGTTGGTCAGTTAACAAGTCCGACATGCGTTAAGTGCTTGTGTGATATGACAAACATGAATTGTCCTTGGACTGCAACAAATGCCGGACAGGGCAATTTGCAGGGGGCTTGTTGTGACGGTTTAAGTTATAAACAATGTATTAATACCTGTACATATACACTAACGGCGGCAGATATTAAAAATGCGTTAGAAACAGAGAGTTGTTCAGCCTGCGGGAAGACATATTATAAAATTAAAAAGTGCAGAGAAGGATATACAGGGCCGACGTGTTCGGAATGTGATACCGCAAACGGATATGACAGATGTGTGACAACAGGTAAGTGCATTAAGACGATTGATTGCGGACACGGCAATATGGTGTGTTCATCTGAAGGTCATTTTATTTGTTCATGCGCTAAGGGTTATACCGGTAATACATGTAATCAATGCAAAGAAGCAAACGGATATTATAAATGTGATGATGAATGCTCAACAAAACCGGTATGTCAACACGGTTCGCCGGTTTGCCCCGGAAACGGTAACGGGTGGCAATGTCAATGTGAAACGGGATATGCAGGGGCAACATGTTCGGAATGTGATACGGCAAATAATTATAAACGCTTCGGTGAAGTTTGTTTGGAAGACAGGGATTGCGGACACGGTACATTTAACGGTATAAACTGCGAGTGTGATAAATGTTTCGGCGGTAATGATTGCAAAACACCAAATGACTTATGTTATGAATATGAGGAAGGTAAATATAAACCGAAACAATGTGAGCAATTCGGTTATTCAAAGACTTGTAAGGAATATCAAAATTGCGAACCGAAAAGCGAAGCGACATACGGCGGAGATGTTTTAAATTGTTTTGAGGTGTCAAACCAAACATGCCAAGACTTTTGCGGCAGATATACGACCGATGCCGGTTTGAGCGAAGCATCGCTCAGTGTGGCGGATTCTATTTATTGTAAAAGTATTCCGAACGGGCAAAATCTTTATGCCATTAACACCTCGGTTTATTCATGGTTGCTTGAAGAAGGCGGTTCGATCGGTGTTGAAGATGAAAGAGGTATGTTGGTTGACGAAGATAATCTGACGGTTGTCGGTAAAGTTGAAAACGGAAAGGCCGTTGATGAAACGGGACGTGTTATCGGCACAATTAAGAGTGACGGTAAAACCGTTGTGAAAACAGAGCCTATGATTGTGGGACGTGTTGTTGACGGTACTGCCATTGATAACAGCGGAAACGAAATCGGAACCGTAACAGACGGTACGGCTTATGATGCGCAAAATAATGTTATCGGTACGGTTGATGCGGGCGGCAATACGATTATTGCAACGCGTGAAATTGAAATCGGTACCGTTCAGGATGATAATTTGATTGTAACACCGAAAGTCATCGGTATTGTTATTCGTAAGGGTTGCGAAGGTAATGTATGTGAATATGAAAAATCTTGCTATTTCAATGACAACACCTGCTCAAAAGGTACTATGGATATAGAAGGTTATGACCTGAATGAATACAGATGTGATGTTGTCGGACATACACCGGCCGGTTCGGCATGTTATGAATGCAAAAAGACAATATGCCCGACAGAAGAAGGTGATAATGAAAATGCCGAATATGTACCTTCACGAGATGTTGCAACGAAAACGGCGGCGGGTTACAGATGTACGGCTAAAACAGGCAAAATAACGGGAACGGGCGAGCAATGCTACGAATGTTTTGCGGATACATGTCCCGAGGGTTATTTCTGGTCGAAAGACCAAATAACGACGCAATACAGGTATCTTGATGATTTGGTTTTGCCGGAGCAGGAAGAAAGCAGCGGTGAGGAAATGACCGTGATATGGAAAAACCCGACACGTGCCGGTCACTATTGTTATGAACAGAGATCGGATATTGATATGCGTTATTGCAGCACCGTTCTTAATCAAAAATTTGAGACGGCAGCAGGGTGCGAGGCATATATTTCGGGTGTGAAAAATGTACAAGGTCAATTTATTGCGGCATGCCATCAGTGTGTGTCGGATGATAATACACTTTATTGGTATCCGGCCTGTAAAGACAATTCTGATGCCATTCCCGTAAGCGGCGGTTATACATATCAGTTCGGATATAACTGTTGCTCAAGCGAGACGCAAGGTTACACACCGATTATTGTAAATATTTCGGAATTTAAGCTTGGTCCGGCGCCAGACGATCAGACATGTTATGCTTTGAGCAGAACATGTGACGGTACGTTGGCAGATGATGAATATTGCGTCGGAACAAAATGTGATGTGGTTGAATGTACGGCTGAACAATATCCGTATTATAACGACGGTGCGGGAACAAAAACAATTCCGGCACATGCGACGGCTACGGGAGAAACGTGTATTCCGACAAGCAATACCTGTGCAACGACTTTTGTGTATTACAAAGACTTTGCGTGTAATGAACAGAAAACAATGAATTGGAAAGGTACGGTTAGGACATTTAACACGCATGTTAAGGGCGCGTCGGGATGTGAATGTAATGAAAAACAGCACTTCTTTGCATCAGATGAAGATTGCAGAGGTGCTGAGGAAAATAGTGGACATATCTGCCAAGAAGATGAGGAGGTCGGTTGCTTTATTATAGCCGGATGTGATGAAGCTTACGGATATGATACGGAAACCAGATGTAAGGAATTGCATGCGGATTTTGTCTGTAATTATGATTCTGTTACGCAATGTTGGCAGAAAGGCTCATGCGATACGGATAAAGGCAAATATTCCGATAAAACTAATTGCGAAGATGTTTATGACGGACATATTTGTGCCAAACCCGAAGGTAAGGATTGTTTTGAAAAGAGTGTTTGCGATATATCCAAAGGATTTTACGATACGATGGATGATTGCTTGGATGCGAGAGGATTGGTTGAAAAAATCGGTGATGACGGTAAGCCCGAGAAAGATTCAGACGGCAATCCGATTATGGTTGAAGGTTATATTCATGAGGGCATGACATGCAAATTTAATGGCGAAGTGGAATGTTATGAGAAGGCTGATTGTGATGAACATCAGAAGTTCTATGCATCTATTGACAGATGTGAGGCAATGAATCAGGATTTAACCTGCAAGTCTGCACCTAATACACGTTGTGCGATTGTTGACGCTTGCGATACGGAGCAAGATATGTGGGAGAGCCAAGCAGCCTGTGTAGAACACAATATCGGTCGGTTATGTACAAAACGCGACAGCGGATGCTGGACATCAGGCGGCTGTGATACCACACAAAATTACTATGATAAGAAAGATGCATGCGAAACAGCAAATCCGAAATATACATGTGCGATGGGTGATAAGACAGATGCAAATACGGATAACACATGCTTTAGGCCCACGACGGCATGTAATCATGCAAACGGTTATTATAACATAACGGATGAAAATAAGCCTGATATGTATATATACAGCGATGCGCATGGCGTGTGCGATGAGGTTGTCGGATGCAATAATGCGACAGGCTACTATGATGATCAGGAAAGCTGCGAGAGCACGAACTTTAAGTGTGAAAGCGGTAAGACGGATAATAATAAGACTTATTGTTGGAAGAGAACAGAGAATTGCTTTAACGGCTTTGTGAAAACAGATGCAACAACCTGTGTATGCCCGACAGGTCGTATATTAGAAGGTAAGGTCTGTCAAAACGAATGCCATGTCGGTTATTGGAAGAACGGTGAATACTGTGTTGAAAACACATGTAACAAATATAAAAATGCCAATAAGTCTTCCATCGTGACCGAACCTGATGGTTTTGAGGGTTCTTGCGAAGATGTGGATACAGAATGTAATCATTGTTCAGATTATGTCATTGACTTGCCGGCTGACAGCCAAGGTAATGCCAGAATTAAGTCTTGTCGTTTCCAAGAGACAGAGAAAACATGTGCCGAATTACCTTGTATTGTCGGTAAGAACGGCAATACTGATGTTTGCTGGGTAAAAGACAGCAATGTGATAGGTGCAGGTGTCTTAGAGGAAGTTCGAGAAGCCGGTGAATTTGAGCTTGCTCATAATTATCTGGTTGGTCATATGGATGATTTAAACACATTTAAGACATGTCGAACCTGTCAGGTTATGGAAACATACAAATGCAGCAGAACCAAAGATTGCGTTGCAGAAGGATATGCTTATAGATCTGATTATGCACAAAATAACTTTGTTGCCGAGAAGGATCCTGATGATTTCTGTGAGCAATGGGTAGAAAGTGCCGGTAAGTGTATGGTATTTTACAAAAACAAAAAATGTAAGAGTAATGCGCATGCCGTCGGTGATGAATGTGTTGTTTGCAATGCTACAAATACACACTGGAGTGAACAAGAGAAAGCATGTGTTTCGAACAGTTGCCAAGATACAGGGTGGATTTATGTCGGTCACTATTACAGTCTCTGCTTTACCCACATGGATGACATCAGCAAAGAAATTAAAGATGATTCAAGATCAAAAGGCTGTGTGGATGGTAAGCCTGAACCTCGGACTGAAATGTCGGGATTTGGTTGGAACTGTTACGGAAGATGTGTCTGTCCGAAGTAGCAGGCGTTATTTAACGGGGCTTTTTTAAGACAAATGTATGCACAAAACAGGGGATAAGGCGTTTTGCCTTATTCTCTGTTTTTGTGTTGGAAAAGAATGCAAAAGAGGCTTGCGATGATAAAGAGATCCTAGGGAGAAGCCCTAGGATGACGGTTTTTTTTTAAGCCCTAGTATGATGGGGTAAGACTTGGGGGATTGCCACGCCCTTTCAGGGTGAGCGATGACATATAAAGAGATTCCGGAATCAAGGATGAGTGAGGAGATGCTGGAATCAAGGATGAGTGAGGAGATGCTGGAATCAACGATGAGTGAGGAGATGCTGGAATCAACGATGAGTGAGGAGATGCTGAAACAAGTTCAG
>JAGCOI010000148.1 GCA_017645485.1 Alphaproteobacteria bacterium
ATGCGCACTTCTTGGTCGCCGTTGGTCGGGTTCGGCAGTTTCGCCTCGATGGCGAGATATTTGAAGTCTTTCGTCCGAAGCATGACTTCCACGCCTTGGCAAAAACCGTTCCACCGCCTGAGCTTCTGACAAGCTTCGTGAACATGCCGGTTCAGCTCATGTTCCAAATATTCCAAACTTTGCGTGAAGTCCTCAAAACTTCGCGTAACCTGTATACTCTGCGGAGCGGTGGGCTCATTATTTACCAAAGATGTTGCAATTCCGCTCAGTTCGCTTTTCAAATTTAATCCGTTAATTCCGAAAGCTTTCCTAATCCAGCCGTTTTCTTTTTCCACGAAATCTTTGATTGTGAAAATTCCGCTGAACTTCATGTGTTCACTGTTTTTGCGCCCGATACCGCTGACGTCCTCAATCGGCATTTCGCCCACAATATCCAAGATTTTATCAGGCGGAATAACGAATATCCCGTTGTTGGTCTTTGCCTTATCGCTCGCCAATTTCGCCAGCGTTTTAGAAGTTCCCAAGCCGATGGAAACGGGAATGCCGACCTTGTCCCAAACGGTCTGCCGGATATTCTTGATAATGTCGGTATAAGTGGAGTGATAAACCTTGTTGAGGTTGGTCAGATCGATAAAAGCCTCATCAACCGAAGTCACTTCGACATCCGGACTGAAAGTGCGAATAGTGTCCATCACTTCTTTAGAAATCTCGGTATAGCGGTGGTGGCGCGCCGGAATACAAATCGCGGCCCTAAAGTTCGGTTTAACCTGAAAATACGGTTGTCCCATTTTAATTCCGAGTGCTTTGGCTTCTTTGGAGCGGGAAACGATAATGCCTTTACTTCCACCGCCGGTTATCACGCACACCGGCTTTCCCTGCAAATCAGGGTTATCTTTCCGTTCGCAAGAAACGAAAAAGCAGTCACAATCAACCAAAGCTATAACGTGTTGGCGCATTTTACCTCTTTAATGTTCTATTTCTGTTCTATTGTTAGCGTGGAAATTTTCGGAGTCAATAAATTTGGTGTGATAATCCCACTTATAATTAAGGTTACATTTACCGGTATCTCTTTTCTGATTTGTTCAAGAGTGGCGAGGATATAGGATACGAACTTGGGCAGGTAAGAAGCTAGTATTATCAAGGCGAAATGGTCTGAGTTAGCTCAATCCAAAAGTATCTATTTTGGTGCGGCGGGCGGTATCTTTTCAAAAACCAGCAAAAGTGACATCATGGTCAGCTCAAACAAATCTTTTGCAAACACCCGCAAACATTGGGCTTTAACCCGGTATTTAAAACAAGAAAAAAGAGGAAGTATATCTTTCCTCTTTTTATTATGGTGGGCGCTGTAGGACTCGAACCTACGACCAGACCGTTATGAGCGGCCGGCTCTAACCAACTGAGCTAAGCGCCCGACGCCTGACAGTTCTAAAATAAAAAAAATTATATGTCAAGCCTTTTCTGTTTCAAATATCTGAATGTTTCACGTAAAACATTACTCATCATCCATCACAGGCTCATCCGAGCCAATCATTTCAGTTGTCAGATGCCCTGCATCGGCACGGATTTTATTTTCGATTTCATCGGCAACTTCAGGATGTTCTCTTAAGTAAATTTTTGCGTTTTCACGCCCTTGACCGATTTTTTCGCCGTTATATGAAAACCACGCACCGGCCTTATCGACAATACCGGCTTTCACACCCAAATCTATCAATTCGCCCGTTTTGGAAATACCCTCGCCGTACATAATATCAAAATCAACTGTTTTAAACGGCGGAGCAACCTTATTTTTCACGATTTTCACACGCGTTTGGTTACCGATAACATCATCTTTATCTTTAATTGCCCCGATTCTTCTGATATCCATACGCACGGATGCATAAAATTTCAAGGCATTGCCGCCCGTTGTTGTTTCAGGATTACCAAACATCACACCAAGCTTCATACGAATTTGATTGATAAAGATAACAAGCGTATTCGAACGCGAAATTGTTGCCGTCAATTTACGCAATGCCTGACTCATCAAACGTGCCTGCAACCCCATATGAGAATCACCCATTTCGCCTTCAAGTTCCGCCTTTGGCACAAGTGCGGCCACCGAATCAACAACCAACACATCAATTGCGCCTGAACGCACCAATGTATCAGCTATTTCCAAAGCCTGCTCTCCGGCATCCGGCTGAGAAATAAGCAAATTTTCAATATCAACACCTATTTTCTTTGCATATGAAGGGTCCAATGCATGCTCGGCATCTATAAATGCACATGTACCGCCTTTCTTTTGACTTTGCGCAATCACACTTAAAGCAAGCGTCGTTTTACCGGAACTCTCCGGGCCGTAAATTTCGATAATACGTCCTTTCGGTAAACCGCCGATACCAAGGGCAATATCAATGCCAAGCGAACCTGTCGAAATCGCTTCAATATCAATATTTGTATTTTGCCCCAAGCGCATAATCGACCCTTTGCCGAAAGCACGTTCAATTTGACTGAGTGCCGCATCTAATGCCTTATCTTTTTCCATATTAGTCCCCTTCGTTACAAATGAATTACTGCTGTTAAATTGTTCTATTTTTGTTCTGATGTCAAGTGTTTTCTTTTCTTGTTCACATCATTTTGTTCTTTTTTTTGTTTCGGTAAAGCAACCTGCTTTCCCAAGTTGCGATATTCATCCAAAGATGCCGTCACGACTGCCCCAAAAATCACCACTGCCCAATATAAATACATCCACACAAGCGTTAAAGGCACTGCGGCCACTGCTCCGTACAACGTTTTATAGGTATTGTTTTTAAGCATAAAAAGAGCAAAACCCTGTCTTAAAACCATGAAAAGAATCATGGCTGTTACAGCACCGACAAGCGCACTTAAAACGCTCACTTTCTTATTCGGAATAAAAACATACACCCCCACCAACAGCAAGCACGTTATCAGAGCAGGCAAAATCTTACCGAGCCATATTTGCGCTTCGGGCCAAGAAGCAAAAATTTTGTGAAAAGCAACCATCCCTTTGAGCGATAAACCCGTACCCAACAAAAGAGGCCCCAACGTAATCACCGTCCAATAAAGCGTAATTTTCGTTGTCCAACGACGCGGTGTGCTGACCTTAAAAATAAAATTAAAACTGTTTTCAATTGTTGACAACAATAACACCGCCGTTAATGCAATACCCACAACACCGATCGTCGTCAACTTAGCCGTTGCGTTAATAAAGTCGTTAAAATACATATTCAAATCCTGTCCGGCATCAGGCATCAGGTTTTGAATAAACATATCTTGAATTTGCTGACGCACATCTGCAAAAACAGGAAAAGCGGAAAACACCGCCAGTGCAATCGCCAATACGGGCACAAGCGCAATCAGTGACGTATAACTCAAAGACGAGGCCACACGCAAAATCGTATCATTTTTTGTGCGCTTGATTAAAAAACGAATAAAATTCTGAATATTTGTTAAACCTTGACGGATTTGTTCTTTAGACATCACTGCTTTTACTCCTGATCATTAAATTAAATAAAGAGGCCGCATACAGCCTCTTTATTATTTTTCAAAACCTTAAGCGTTTCCGAACGGATTTGCATTATCCTGCCGTTCTCTGTTTTCTTGTGTTTTTCTCAAGTCAAACACATTCAAAAATACGCAGGAAATATAAATTGAAGAATACGTGCCGATAATAACGCCGAATAAAATCACAAACGAAAAACTGCGTAACGCATCTCCGCCGAAAGCAAACAAAGCCACAGCCGCACACAGCGTTGTCAACCCTGTTAAAATTGTACGCGAAAAGATGTCGTTGATACTTTTATTGATTAAATCATACTGACTCATCTTTTTGTACTTACGCAGATTTTCCCTTATTCTGTCATAATTCACAACCGTATCGTTAATCGAATAACCGGCAAGCGTTAAAACAGCCGCCACGGTTGTTAAACTGATATCAAAATCAAACAACGACAAACAACCGACCGTAATGATAATATCATGGAACAATCCGAGCAATGCCCCTAATGCAAATTGCCATTCAAATCTGAACCATACATATGCACAAATTGCTAAAATAGCAATCACGGACGAAACCACACCGGCCCGTTTTAATTCATCACCCACCTGAGGACCGACCGATTCAACGCGTCTGTATTCATAACCGTTGCCCAAAATTTCTTTAATTTTAATAACGGCCAAACGCTGACTTTCTTCATTGGCATTGTCGGCTTGTGCGCGAATGGAAAGCTCGTTGCCCTCCTCGCCCACGCTTTGCAAGGTTAATTCATCCAAATGCAAAGCAGACAGTTTTTCTCTGATTTCTTCAACATTGATTTTATTCTCGCTTTTAATTTCCATTAAAACGCCGCCGGAAAAATCGATGCCATAGTTAAAGCCATGGAAAAACATTAAATAGAAAGACCCCAAAACCAGCAATAAAGACATGATATACGTGTACTTTCTCGGTTTTAAAAAGTCGATATTCGTATCTTTTGTAACCCAACTGAATATTTGCATATTTTTTAATCCTTTTCTTCTTATTGAATGGGTAATTTCGTCGGCTTAAAGCGATTAAGCCAATAAGTAATAATCAAACGTGTTACCGTGACCGATGTAAACATAGAAGTCGCAATACCGATTGAAAGCGTTACCGCAAATCCTCTGACCGGTCCGGAACCGAACCAAAACAGTACGGCAGCCGCCACAAGTGTTGTTAAGTTTGAATCAACAATCGTTGCCCATGCTTCCGTAAAGCCCGCATCGGCCGCATCACGCGGTAAACGTCCGGCTTTTACTTCTTCACGCATACGTTCAAAAATCAACACGTTGGCATCAACCGCCATACCGATTGTTAAGATAATACCGGCAATACCGGGCAAAGTCAGCGTTGTACCGATAAAGCTCATTGCACCAAGTATCAATATCAAGTTGACACACACCGTTAAGGTTGTAAACAGCCCGAAAAGGCCATAGGCCAAAATCATAAACACAACCACGGCAATAAAGCCTATAATGGAAGCGTAAACACCGTCTTTAATCGAATCAGCACCCAAACCGGCACCGACAGTGCGTTCTTCCAAAACTTCCAACGGCGCAGGCAAAGCACCTGAACGCAAAAGCATAGCCAAATTGTTGGCTTCTTCCGAAGTGAAACTGCCGGTAATCACACCGCTTCCTCCTAAAATGGCCGATTGAATGTTCGGCGCGGAAATCACCTCATTATCAAGCACAATGGCAAGTCTTTCGCCCACATTGTTTTTGGTCACTTCGCCGAATTTACGCCCGCCCATTGTATTAAATTTGAATGTGACGACAGGTCTGCCATCTTGGAACGAAACACCGGCATCCGTTAAATTTTCACCGCCGACAACCGCTTTTCTTTGAATAACGAGCTGTCCGCCTTCGGCGCTGTTAATCACGCGCGAGGCATTGCTGAGTTTACCGCGCTTGGCATCTTGAGCCGTTGTTCTGCTGTCAACCAAATGGAAAGACATTTTAGCCGTTTTACCTAAAAGCGTTTTGACCTCTTCCGGATTTTGAACGCCCGGCAACTGAACCACAATACGATCCGAACCTTGGCTTTGAATAACGGGTTCTTTCGTGCCGAGTTCGTCAATACGGCGACGCACGATTTCAATTGATTGATCCACAACCTTTTTGGTTAACATGGCAAGTGCCGTATCGGAATATTTAATTTCAATCACACCGTTTTCGTTAACGTTCACATCAAGCCCGTCTTCCAATTTTTTCAAATAACCGATAGCTTGCGTACGTGAATTGGCATTTTCAATTTTAACTTTCACACTGTCCGCACCGGCAGCTAAATTTTGATAACGAATACGATGCTCGCGTAAAGCCTGACGTGCGGAATCTTCCAACATGCCCATACGCTCACGCACAACTTCATCAATATTTACTTCAAGCAACAAATTTGATCCGCCCTGCAAATCAAGCCCTAAACTTACCGGTTGCCACCATGACGGCAACTTAACCGATTTCGGCATCATATTAGGCAACGCCAAAAACGCGCCAACCAAACAAATGCCTATAATAAGAAGCACTCTTTCTTTCGACAGTTTATACATTTTTCTTTCCTTTTTTATTTTCTTTTGTAATTTGTTTTTGCAACAAAACCTCACGAATGGTGTAGCGATGAACTTTAACATTAACGCCTTGTGCAATTTCAAGCGTTAAATCATCATCATGAATATCTTTCACAACGGCATATAAACCGCCGCCCGTCATAACCTCATCACCGACTTTAATTGCCTTTAATTCCGCCTCATGCTGTTTCATCTTTTTTTGTTGAGGGCGAATAAGCAACAGATAAAACACCAAAAAAATCAGTAATATCTGTATAATATTAGCTGCCATGGTTGCCCCGCCGCCAACCGCCGGTGCACCTTGGGCAAAAGCTTCACTGATAAACATTTATGTCTCCTTGTTAATTAACTGAGGGCAATATACAACAAAAACTTGAATAAACAACACTTAAATTTAAAGTATTGAACAATTTTTTTAACCGTATTTTGAATCTGATTAAATAAATTTACGGCAAATAATTTCTCGGGTTCACGGCTTTTTTACCGGCCCTGACCTCAAAGTGAAGCTGAGGCGCGCTCACACCGCCCGTTTTGCCGACCGTTGCTATTTTTTCACCGCGTGACACGGTCTGTCCTTTTTTCACAAGCATTTGATCCGTATGTGCATAAGCGGTAATATATCCGTCAGGGTGTTTCAGTAAAATCAGGTTACCATACCCTTTCAACCCGTTACCGACATAAGCCACCGTTCCTTTATCGCCGGCTTTAACCGCTGTTCCGACAGGTGCCGAAATATTAATACCGTCATTTTTAAGCCCCTTCCCGACCGTACCGAATGAAGAAATCACCTTGCCCGATACAGGCCACACAAATTTGGCATTACGTTTTGTTGAAACATACGCATTTGAAGAAGCGGTCGTATTTTTCTTTACCGTTTGTGTTTTGTCACTTGTTGCCGTTTTCGCTTTTGAAGAGGTGTTGACCGCACTGTTACCGACGGCAATTTTTTGACCGACTTTCAAATGATATGGTTCTTTAATGTTGTTTTTTTGAGCCAGCGTTTTGTAATTTGTATGGTATTTTCGTGCAATTGAGGCCAACGTATCACCTCTTTTAACCACATAATATTTACTCGATGTTGTTTTTAATACCTGCCCGACATAAAGTTGATTCGGACTGTCTATCCCGTTAAGTTCAATCAATTCGGTAATCGACATATCATAACGTTTTGCAATACTGTACAGCGTATCGCCTTTTTTTACCTGTACCGTATCCGGCTTACCGAAAAGTCTGCCAAACAACGGAATGCCGTTTTGAGAAACGCATCCCGATAAAAGGGCACACAACACATATGTCAAAACACATTTTTTGAACATCTTTAAAATTCCTGTTTTCATAAGTAACACGCAATCGCTAAATATTTATTAAAAGTCTTACATAACATTCCCTCTTGATTTTTTGTTTTAAAGCGCTTATGGTATGCTTCGATTTTATAAGGCAAGCAAATGGCACAAAAACCCGAAATAGAAGATTTAAGCGGCGATAAATATAAATACGGCTTTACAACCGATATTGAGGTTGAAAGCATACCAAAAGGTTTAAATGAAGATATTATCCGCCTTATTTCAAAAAAGAAAAACGAACCCGAATGGCTTCTTGAAAAACGCCTTAAAGCTTATCATCATTGGCTTAACATGTCCGAGCCGACGTGGGCAAAACTGACCTATGAAAAAGTTAATTATCAAGATTTGTTTTATTATGCTGCCCCGAAACAGCAAGCAAAACCCAAAAGTTTGAACGAGGTAGATCCGAAGCTTTTACAAACTTATGACAAACTCGGCATCCCCTTGAAAGAGCAGGAAGTTTTATCGGGTGTTGTTGCGGTTGATGCCGTGTTTGACAGTGTTTCGGTTGCCACAACCTATCGTGCCAAATTAAAAGAACAAGGCATTATTTTCTGTTCCATTTCCGAAGCCGTTCAAACTTATCCCGATTTGGTTCAAAAATATTTAGGTACGGTTGTGCCTTACACCGACAACTTTTTTGCCTGTCTAAATTCCGCCGTATTTACCGACGGTTCTTTTGTATATATCCCCAAAGGCGTTAAATGCCCGATGGAACTGTCCACATATTTCAGAATCAATGCACGCAACACGGGGCAATTTGAACGCACACTGATTATTGCCGACGAAGAAAGCTATGTTTCTTATTTAGAGGGATGTACGGCACCTCAACGCGATGAAAATCAGCTTCATGCCGCCATTGTTGAAATTGTTGTCTTAAAAGATGCCGAAGTCAAATATTCCACGGTGCAAAACTGGTATCCCGGCGATAAAAACGGCAAAGGCGGTGTGTATAATTTTGTAACCAAACGAGCGGCTTGTCGCGGCAACAATGCCAAAGTCTCATGGACACAGGTTGAAACGGGCTCGGCCGTTACATGGAAATATCCGTCATGTATTTTAGAAGGAGATAATTCATCAGGCGAATTTTATTCCGTTGCCCTCACGAACAATTATCAACAGGCCGACACGGGCACAAAGATGATTCATATCGGTAAAAACACAACCTCGCGCATTATATCCAAGGGCATTTCGACCGGTCATTCCAACCAAACTTATCGCGGTTTGGTCAAAGTTTCAAAAAATGCCTCAGGGGCGCGCAATTACTCCCAGTGTGACAGCCTGCTTATCGGCTCAACATGCGGTTCGCATACGGTTCCTTATATTGAAAATTCAAACACAACGGCTGTTTTGGAACACGAAGCCACAACCTCGAAAATCAGTGAAGAACAACTTTTTTATTGTCGCCAACGCGGTTTAAGCGAAGAAGATGCCGTCGGACTTATTGTTAACGGTTTTTGCAAAGAAGTGATGCAAAAACTGCCGATGGAATTTGCCATTGAAGCTGCCAAACTCATCAGCATTAACCTTGAAGGCAGTGTCGGATAAAATAATCTGTCACAACATCCTTTTGATGAAACGATAGAGGGTATGTCTTTTAACTTTAAGGATTCGGGATATTTCGGCTTGTGACAAACCCTTGTTTAACAGGTTTTGAATACGTTTGATGTTTTTGGAAAGCTTCAATTGTTTGCTCAAAGCATTTGTAGGACGACCGAGTTTAACACCCTGTGCTTTTTTAGAGGTTAAAGCCGCTTTGGTGCGTTGACTGATGAGGTTACGCTCTATTTCTGCCGACAAGCCGAACGCAAAAGCAAGTACTTTGCTTTGCAAATCATTACCCAAGTGATAGTTTTCTTTAATCGTGATAACCTGACAACTTTTGTTTAAACATATTTGCAAAATACTCATCACTTCCAAAAGAGATCTTCCTAACCTTGATATTTCCGTCGTAATAAGAATATCTTGTGATTGTAATTGATTTAAAAGATTACCGAGTTCTCTTTTTTGCAATGGTTTGCGAGATGAAATTGACTCTTCAATCCATTGATCAATTGTTAGATTATGTGTATCGGCATAATTTTGTATTTCAAATTCCATATGCGAAAATTCTTGTTTTTCAGTGCTTTTACGAAGGTATGCATAAATCATTTTTTCAAATCCTTTTGTTATTGTCATTCTTATCAATGTCATCCTGGAATCAGCGATGAGCAAGCAGCAAAGCCGTCGCGCTCCACTTGTTTCAGGATCTCTCGGGCTCTGTTGAGATGCCGGAATCGAAGATGAGCGAGCGGTGAAACCGTCGAACTCCAACAAGTTCGGCATGACAAAGTGTGCGCTTTTTCACCATGCTTATCATAAGTATTTATTTGAAATGACGATATTTTTGCTTGTTTTTAAAGGCCCAAAAA
>JAGCOI010000149.1 GCA_017645485.1 Alphaproteobacteria bacterium
AACCTGTTGATTGCTCAAGCAGTGAAAAGAACTATTGCCAAAAAGATGTTGATATAACAACATGCGTGCGCGATCCTCTGCCTGAAAATGCCTTCTGGAAAGATATTAATTCAATGACGGATGCAGAAAAGGCTGATGATAAAATATACTGTGTACCTGTTCATGCCGACGGAACGGAAGGCACGCCTGTTTCAATGCTTTGGCTCTGCCCGACTCCGAGCGGTGAGTATTTTGAAGACAGTGCCGGCAGACAGTTTTTATATGAGAAAAACGAAACAACCAAAACTTGCGACATAAAATATATAATAAATACCTGTAGCGAGGTTGTTCTGCCTAAAAACAAATCAGGTAACACGGCAGCCGGCGCGGCGTATGATTTGAACTCTTCCTGCACCATTGTTGAACAAAGCGGTGCCCAGCGCACTGTGTATGAAAACTGGATTTGTATTCCCGGCTTTAATAAAGGTTGTGTCGATGCTAATGATATACCTGTTTTAGATAATGAGAACAACCTTATAACCGAATGTTCGGCAGGCCAAAAACTTTCATGTATCAGGCAAGAAAATCTCACTTGCAACACACCTGTTCAAAAGCCTTCGCACGCTGTTGAATCAAACTGGTGCTATCCGGTTACGAATGGTATTGTCAGCACAACAGGTGCTCTGACAGACTGGGTTTGCGAAGCTGGTTACCATTGTGCTAAAAAAGAAAACAACATTGTAACGCCTATTGAATTGGCCCCCGGTGAAGGTTGCTACACCAAAGGCGGTAATTTATGTGCACAAACATGCTACAGCACAACAAATGATTGCAACGAAGAAAACTACCCCTACGCAGAAGGACAATTACCTGATAATGGCAAGACTGAAGGCAGTGGTTTGTCTTGTATTTACAAAGACTCTTCATGTGATGAAACAAAAACCGTCACACGTTATAAAAGTGTGAAGTGTAAAAATCCTTACGAAACATTTGATAATAACACTCAAAAATGTACCAGTGAAGAA
This sequence comes from Alphaproteobacteria bacterium, assembly GCA_017645485.1. Taxonomy (GTDB): domain Bacteria; phylum Pseudomonadota; class Alphaproteobacteria; order RF32; family CAG-239; genus UBA1254. Next base: position 1,005 of record JAGCOI010000149.1, read on the forward strand.
TGCTCTGTGCCGCAAAATGCTTGTGCAGCCGGTGCTACACCCGTAACGACACCTGATTCAAGCAACATGACCGGCGTTGTTTTCACGACATGTAGCAAAAATCTATATGCTACAGCCTCTTCTTCGCCTGATGGTCAATGTCACACACAAACGATTACAACCGCATGGTCATGTGATTCGGGGTTCCACTGTGTTAACGAGAGCGGTAATTATGTGGAATGCTCTTCTGCGGATAAAGTAAAATGCGCTTTGGATTGTCCGAATACTTCGTATCAACAAGGCACAAAGCCGACTTGCTACGAGCAAGATGGAACAAGCGTTGTTTCTTGCACCCCCGTTTGCAAAGAATATAAGCAGCCCACTGTTCCTTCATGCACACCTCAGGAGAAAGTTTGTACGGTTTACGGATGCCCCGGAACTTATCATTCCGTCATGAAAAACGGTGTTCTTACGTGTGTAAAGGATTGCACACCTAACGACTGTACAGGGCAAAAGGTCACTCTTCCCGCATCCGGTCATGCACATTATCGTGAACGTGCGCTCTGTTGTCCTCAAAACACCAGTTGCACCAACACCTCGGAAGATTGTGTTCCAACAGCATGGGATTGCGATGAAGGCTATCATGAAAGCGGTGGTGCATGTCTCCCTGATTGCACGGATAATTATACATCAGATTCAATCCCGGAAGGTCAAAAATGTACTACAGACAACTATCCGTTTACGCGCTATGATTCACTCTTGCCACCTAATGCACATGTTTCCGAAACAGCCGGCTCTTGCGTACCGACAACAACAAGTTGTTCCACAATGCAAACACTTTATAAAACCTGGGTATGCGACACCGGTTTCCATTGTGTCGATAAAAATGACGTCTTCGTTGACAACTGCGCTTCAGCCCCTGTTACTGTCTCTGATTCAAACGGCCAATACGGCGATGGTAAAAAAGGTTGTAAAAAAGATTGTGAAGACACGGCATCAGATATCTGCACCGCTTCACGATTCCCTTATCTTGAAAATTCATTAAAAGACGGCAATGTTTCAAGGCCCGAACATTCTCATGTCAAAAAACAAGGTCCTGAAGGTATAACGATGTTTTGTACACCTCAGCATGCAAACTGCTTAACCGAAACCGAACGTTTTAAGGCTTGGGAGTGTGATGCCGGTTATATTTGCACGGATTCTGCCGGCCAAGAAATTTCTTGTGATTCGGAACAAAAAATAAATACTTGTGAATGCAATGAAAACGAATCTTTCTACAACACGGCATTAGCTTGCACCAAAGCTTCCAACGGTTTTGCCTGCCATCAACAAGTTATCTCAAATCAACCGGGCTATGGTTGCTATACTTATTCTCTTGAAGACAGCCCTTGTGTCGTCGGGTATTATAAAACCGATACCAAGCCTCTTGGCACAGATCAGACAACGGGAGAAACGATTGTCGGTCTCGGATGTATGAAAAACAGTTGTACCATATATGCCCCTGCTATTGAGAACAATGAGTGTCCCGCAGGATTTTTGTCACAACAGGACGGCAGTTGTAGCGAAGGTAGCGGAAAACCGTCGGTTGAAAAAATATATGCTAAATACGGCAATAAGGTTGCAAGTGCCGAAGTTCGCACAACAGCCGATAATTTCTCAAGAACACCTTATATTAACAGTAAGTATTATACAAATTATCAGAACCACGAATATTACTTGGTCAATGATATGACTTGCGATATTACAACCTACGAACAAGCCCAAAACAATAATCCGAAATATTCTGATCCAAATCTTTATAACAGAGAATCTCAGATTGGTAATTATAATCGTGTCTGTGAAGTATTTGATAGCGCTGTACCTTTCGGATTTGATATTTCGGCAATAACGAGTCAGAACAATATCATCACTTCATACGAAACAAAACCATGTTCCGAAGAGAAAAATCAAAATTGCGCCAACATACGTTGTGATGCAACACTTATGTATCTCTTTGACCCACGAAAATGGTATGAGGACGGTTATAATTCAACTTATCCCGAATCCTATTCATACCCGTATGGATACAATTGTCGTTATTTAACGGATGACGAGTCTTGTCTGTATGATGATCCGCACTCTTGCTTTGCAAAAGGTCGTCTGCATAATGCGGCGCCGTATCAGTGCGATGAAAATAATAAAAACTGTCATTCGGACTACAGTGATTGCTACACCGATAATGAAGGGCAAAAAGTTTGCGGTCAAACATTCAATATTCAAGTTGCATCTGACGAACATTCTACTGAGCCTCAAACCGTTTCAGAGTGTGTTGATTCAACCAATGAATGCATGAACTTGCCGACATGCGCAGACTATGAAATAGAGAATCATTATGATATGAACTTATTCTATGTCCCATACAAAATCGGACGTGAAGTATCCACTCCGGTATGTCGCATGTCTTTAAGCGAACACCATTGTGACACCTACTATGAATACGCATCATGTGCCCCCGGATTTATTAATTTTTCAAGTTGTTCATACAAAAAAGCCGATTGTCGTTTCCAAAGAATTTGGCCTGTTGAATTTAAGTTGAAGTATTTTATCGACAGACGCGGAAATTTTGCCTATAAACTCGCCTACAGATGCTATGTACCGGGTTTAGATGACAGATATAAAAATAACAATCTGTACCGTTTTGGAGAAAATGGTCAAATCGAGTTTACCTTAAAATTAAAATTCGGTAACGAAGAATTACAAGATCGAGAATTTTATGTTTCTTGTTCCGACACGGATGTTGATTTCCATGATGTGCCTTGTTATAGCATACGCAATGATACAAACTGTGCCAATACCGGCGTGCCCGGCAGAGAAGAAGATTGGATCTATTACGGCACCGGCATCACGACGGCTTCTTATGTTAAACCCGAATTTTCGTTGCACTCGGTCTATCAGAGCGAATGGAATGCGTGCCACTTACAAACAGGAAGCTATAACATTGGTAAAGGTATCGTTTTCAGATCCGGTTCAATAAACCAATTGCCTGCATATATTTCGCCTAAAGACGGCAGTGACCCGGTCTTTCCTATACCGGAAGAAAATGAACTTTACAGCTACGCCAAAGTACGTTCCGGCAAATATTATGAAGGCCAATCGTATGATTACAGCTATGATTGGGAAACCCCGCAACCGGATTTGAAAAAATCCTATGAACTTAACGGATTTCATGATCGGGTTTATGATAATCAGGGTAATATCGTCGGTGCGGTTAGTTGCCCTGGCCTTTCAGATCCTGACTGTACCGTCTATGCTTTAGATGAACAAGGCAATCAAACATATCAGATTCTCGGATATGTACGCATATCGAATGCTGATGCCACCGGTTACGCTGAGGTACACACTGCCGAAGGACAATCAACCGGCTATTATTACGCACCTGAAATCTTCTCAGAT
>JAGCOI010000150.1 GCA_017645485.1 Alphaproteobacteria bacterium
CCCACAAGCTTGCGCTTCTTTTCCCAAAAGCTCAGAAAATTGTGCTTGCGTATATCCAAGTTCTGTTCTTAAAAAACGAATTTCTTTTGCATTAATTAATCCATTTTTGCGAATAATTCCTTCAGAAATTGCTTTATGTAACAAATTTATTTTTGGAATACATATTGTTTTTTCACCTTTTATATCTGTTAGCATCGGAACATTATAAATATATACATTGTCCAATCCGCACTCTGTATAATGGTATTTCATATTAATCTCTCCACATAGTTGTAACTATTTCTTGCAATTTGATTACCGGTAATTTAAGTCTATCAATTTCAATCAAAACAACCAAGCCTATATTTCTACATTTTGTCAGATGTTGTCCGGTAATAAGATATCTGTATATCTTATGAGATAAAGGTTTTGCCCGACCTTGATACTCTTCAACAATCCCTGTTTTAAGCACATACAAAATATCCGATACTGTTATATCACGTTCTTGCATTCTTTGTACACAATGCTCAGTATAACATAAGTCAAGATTATCACTTCTAGCCATTGAATTTACAACACCGGTAATATAGGATAAATCTTCTATTTTATCTTCAATATTCATTTACTCACCTTTGGAGTAGAGATATATCACTATGATATATCCTTGTCAATAGATATTTTGATATAATAATTAATTTCGCACTCATACAACCCAAACCCCTGTTTCAATCAGCCGTGCAATCCTTTGCGCACGTTTGCCGACATCGGCCGCATATTTGCTCATCAAACATTCTTTGGCCGCACCACGATAATCGCCGATTAACATGGCATTTAACATCCTCTTAAAACCGAGCAACTTTTTAATACCCATGTTAAAGCACATATCAAGCAGCGCATACTGCCTTTCATCGTCAAGCTGATAATAAAACGATATGTTATTGATTAAGTCTTTCGTGCACCGCTTCACATCGTTTTTAAGCAAAAAAAGCGCCTGCTCAACGCTTATCTTGTTTAAGTCTTTAACGACTTCTTTTTCTTTGGCGGTCAACGGATTTGTGACCAAATTCCGCCCGATGCCGATTGTCTTATAACCTTTCGGGCAAATATAAACATGGTCAACGCACCCCTCATGAAGCATAAGCCTTTTTTGAATATCCTCATAACTTATCATTGATATCAACTCCGGTACTGTCCTCAATCTTCTTTAACGTAAATTGTGTTAAAACCTTAAATACCTTATTGCCGGTTATGCGATAGCAATTTTCTAAAATAGAATAAAGCTCAATACCGCAGATAATCGTGGCCCCGATTTTAGCAAGCCCTAAATGTGCCACAACGAGCATATAAACATCAATGGCATTCAACAAAACAATCGTCATTGCATACATTAAAAACTTAACAACCGTTCTTTGTAACCCGTGTGATGTTATGATTTGCCGTTCTTTAACCGATGCTGTAATGCCTGTTACCATGTCGCAGGCCACAAAGATTAAAAACCAAATCATCAAAACGCCGAGCGGTTCCAAAAAACCGATTGAACTCACGATTAAATACGCCCATACCTTATCTGCATCAAAAACTTTATTCATCTTATTTTGCCTTTATAAACCAGTTCATATGAACAGAACTTGAAATTTCCCCGACAATACCTGATTTTGTTTCATCTTCAACAATACCGGTTGCCACACTGCCCCATGTTTGATATTCCGTATTATGTGACTGTGTATTTGTCCCAACATCTGTATTTAAGGTGTTAATTGATGGTGAAAGTGCTCCGTAAGATCCTGCAATATTTATCATTGCGCCATCTTTGGTGCCGTTTGTCAATCCAAGCGCCTTACCGTTACCTTTAATGCCGACTGCCGAACTTGTCGGATGAATGATATTTGAACAATCCGGCACATTAAACGTTGTAACGCCGTCGCCCGAACCGTATGTAATACCGATTAAATCAAACAAATCGGCATAATCCGTTCTTGAAATAGCTTGCCCGTCACATAAAATCCAGTTTCCGTGATTTGCCGTTAATAAAGACTGTTTCAAATCGCCGACATAACTTACAACCTCAATTGCTGCGATTTCTTCTTCCAAAGAATTTTGAAGCGCATTCAACTGCCCTTTATTCACAGCATCATTTGTTGTTTCACCATTGGCTAAACCCGTAATTTTATTGCTTCCCAATTTCAAATTACCTGTCATAACAGACCTGCCGTCGCGACAAAGTGCCATGTTCAAACCGCTGGCAAAATTATCATCTTCCTCATCATGCCTGTCGCACACAATTTCTATTCCGTTTTCATAATCGCTTGTCCAACTGTGAACACGCGTAAAATGACCTTGACTGTCATATGGCATTTTTTATCCTTTCTTTTAAAAATTAAAAACTTCCTTGCCCAAGGCAAAGATGATTATAAATAAAAATGCCCGAAGGTGTGTCTTCCCTACGGGCAAATTAAACCTAAATTATTGATTTTACTTAAATCTTATTTTTTGCAAAAAATCTAAAATACAATGAATATAATTGACGAAATGATGCTTACAAAGAACAAATACAAACCATAAGGTAAAATAAAGCTTAAGTTCAAACTTTTAAGCTTACCCAAGCATAAACAATAAAGCAATAAGTAAGTTTGCAAAACCAAAGATAAGACAATAGCACAAAATAAATGAATATTGTTTTCTTTCTATTTCTTTTTCAATGTCTTTA
>JAGCOI010000151.1 GCA_017645485.1 Alphaproteobacteria bacterium
GGCATCGGATTAACCTTATTCCACACGATATCATTTAAAATCCAAAAACCCAAATCCTGTAAAATGGCTCCTACGCGAAAAATATTATGATACGAACCGATAACCCAAATTGAGCCGTCATCTTTTAAAACACGCTTTGCCGCTTGAAGCCAACGCAAAGTATAATCATCATAGGCTTTCATACTTTCAAAGCTGTCCCATTCTTCAAACACCCCGTCAACAACGGAATTATCCGGACGCAACAAGGCATCTTGGAGTTGCATATTATACGGCGGATCGGCAAAAATAACATCTACCGATTTTTCTTCAAGTTCATTCATTACCTTGATACTGTCATCATTAATAACAGTATTTAAAACATCTTTAATTTTAATTTGAGGCATTATACCAACCTTTTTTTTATAGACATACATGTCGAAATTATAAAAAATATTGGTTATAATTTTATTAACGGCAACATATTTTTTGCTTGCCGACAAAACCTTAAAAAACCCTTATTCGAGAATGTTTTGTTTTCTCGAAAATCTCAATAATGATTTTGCTGAATTTTCGGATAATCGTCTTAATTTAATAATTTTTGCAGCTGTTTTTCTCTGCCTTCGACAATCTTTAATTCTTCATCTGTCACACCTTCAATCTTCACCATTTTTTTCTGGTCTTCAATTAAGGTTTTATACCATTCTTTTTGACTTTTATCCATATCAGGGGTAATTTGCTCGGATAAAATAGCAATCACACTTTCGGCATGTTTACGCATATCATATGCTTTCAAAGCGGCTCTCATACGTTGTTCCGTATAATAAAAACGACTGGCATCAATACAATTTTTATCCATCCACAATTTAACAATCCATGGCAAACGATCCACCATATTGACTTCATCAAACGCAAAATTTTCCGGCACTTTTTCAACATAACCGCGCATTTTATATTCTTGCCATTTTTGAAAGAAAAAATCAGCCTCTTTTCTCGAAATTGTTTCGGAAGTTTGCACAATCGGACACACTTTATGAACACGAAAATCTATTAATCGTGTCGTCAATATTTTAAACAAGCCCACACAAACAACTGCCAAAATAACGTATTTTTTCATCTTACCCTCTAAAAACGCAACTCCGAAATTAAATAATTCGGAAATAAATTATAATTAATAGCCAAATCCCGAGCTTTCTGCACATCCGGAATATATCCTTCGCCTAATGTATGAATATGAATGCCTTTTGCCACAAGAACCGTATCGGCCTCAAGCATAACCGCAGCTTTCATATCGCTTGCGTAACTGTCACCTATCAATAAAACCTTGCCCTTATCATCAAAACATTCTTTAACATATGAAAGCATATCTTTATCCGTTTTACTAACGGTTATAATCTGACCGCCCATCACGGCATATTGCTCTGCCACGCCACCGGCACTTAACGTTACTTCACCATTTAAGAACGAAGTAATATCCGTTCCTACGCAAACCAACGGTAAATGCATTGATACGGCCTCTTGCAATGCCTGTTCATAATCTTCCGCATTTAATTTTTCGGGGTTAATATCGCCTATAAACACAAAATCGGCATCTTGCAGATGATTAACTTTTGTATAAGACAACGATGCAAATATCCCCTTAGACCGCGTTCCGCCCAAATTATAATATTTTTTGCCTAAGGTACTGTTATTTTTAAGCTTATAATGCAAGATTTCCCCTGCCGTAACAATTGCTTTTAAGCAACGCACATCAAAAGATGCTGCTTGCAACATAGCCACTATTTCATACACACGCAACGACGAATTTGAAAACAACACCACATCTTTATGTGCTTCATATGCACATTTTAAGGCCTTTAGGGCTTCAACCGATAAACCGTCATCTTTCGTGACAACCCCGTCGAAACCGCATATAAGCGTTTGATAAGAACCAATAATTTTTGAAATCCCGATAATCGGCGTAATTGTTTTCATTGATAAGCTACCCGTTTACGATTTCTTTTGCCTGAAAGAAAAATATTTATGTAATATATACGTCATAATCGTTGAAAAAGTCAAGTAAATTCCCTGAGCCCACAATTCATCAATATGACATATCTCAACCAAAAAAGAAAGCCCGACCGTATTGGCGCAAAAAATACCGATATAAACACTCCATGCTTTCA
>JAGCOI010000152.1 GCA_017645485.1 Alphaproteobacteria bacterium
CGCCGCGTAAAATTTGGTCTGCCTGATATGTATGTCCGTTTTCGTTATGTATAACCAAAGGAGGTAATATATTAACGCCGGCTTTCGAATCTTTTTGGGCGCGAATAATGACGCGTTTGGCTTTTTGCCCTTGCTTTGAATAGACGGGTAATATAGTGATATTTCCGGTTTTTTGATATAAAACACTTAAAATTTCATCTGTTTTTTCTGCTTTATCAATTAAGTAAAGCTCTCCGAAAGGTTTGAGCATTTTGATACAAAAAGCAAGCCACTCTTTAAGGGTGATGTTTTCACCGCCATGGGCGATGGCTTTGCTGATGTTTGGTGATTTTGTGCCTGATGTTAAATAAGGCGGGTTTGTGATGACGCAGTCAAAAGAACAAAAAGAATACGGCGGCTTTTTATTGTTAATATCATAACAAATGTATTTCAGATTTTTAAATTGATTAACTTCGGCGCTCATATTCGAGACTTCAACAAGTTCATCTTGAATTTCAAAGCCGGTGATGTCCGCATCGGGGAAACGATAGGCAAGACACAAAGATACACTGCCGGTTCCTGAGCCGACATCTAAAATTTTAGCGCCTTTTTTGAGCTTATGCACCATGGAAGCAAGCAAAACCGCATCGGAAGATGTTTTATATTTGTGCGTGCTTTGGAAAAGTTGTACTTTTTGATTAAGCAGATAATTTTTGATACAGTCTGTCATTATGAATTCCTTGATAATTGATTTTAAGAAAAATAAGTTAAAATTCAAGAAAATAAAAACTTGTGCATAAATTTGTGAACAAGCGTTTTCATGACTTGCGAATCAAAAAAAGTTAATCAATAGTTAAGAAAAAAAATAAAAAAGGATTTGTTTTGATATGACGGATTTTGAACCTGATTATGTGACTTTGACAACGGACGGTATTGCGGTTTCCGCCTGTCAGGCTTTGCTTGAAGATGAAAATGATGTTTGCGGATATTTGCTTAAAATCGAAAACAATTCCGCCGGTAAAATTCAAATATTGGGTAAAGATTTGAATTTGACCGATGATAAAGGAAACAGTTATGTGCCTTCTGAGCCTACGTTTGACGGGGAAATTTTGGAATTAAATCCGGGTGAATATTTCGAATTTGAAGATTTTATGCCGATGTTTTCATCTTGTGCCGTTTTATACGGGACATGTCGTATTGTTGAAGAAACGACAAACCGTATTCATGATATTAAAATTCCGGTGTTGCAATTGGTTTCAAATATCTGTTCATCTGCCGTTTTAAATTAATTTTAATTTTGTTTCTATATCGCTCAGCACTTGTTCGGGTGCCTTTTTGAAATCAATACAAATATTTTGTTTGATAATTGTGCAGGATTGCGATTGTAATGTATATAAGCAAAAAGGCGTGTTAAAATAAGTGCCGTAGATTATGGAATCATCAATATGCAAATCGATATGATTTTTTAAGCAATATTTTGCTTTGGCCGTGTTCCATATATTGTTTGCCACGAAAAAAGATCCGTCGGGATAAAAGGTGACAATGCCTTTTTTTTGAAAAGTATCCAAAAGAGAAAAAATGTTTGAAAACGGAATTTGGTGCTCTTTGAGATATGCTTCGACATCTTTTTGATGTGCACCGCTTAAAATGGTGATGAAATGATTTTTTTGAAGCGCCAAAGCGTTAAACTTTTTAAAAAAATCAGGATTGGAATTAATGACGCCGTGATAATCAATGCCGAGTTTCATTTTAATAATCTTCCTTGAAGAGTTCTTTAACTGCATTCGGACTTAATATAGATAACGGATGAATGTTGATGTCCGGATTGTCAAAGGTTCCGGAAATATCGTAGTCAACAGCGAAAATCGTTCCGTCTTTGCCGGCAAGCATTTGTCCGACCAAAGGAATTTTACTCATCAATGAGTTCAGACCGTATGCAGGGGAAATAATACCTTTGATATCAATGGATGATGTTAAGCGGTTAATACTGCCGTCGGCGGTTAAACCGACAACATTGCCGAACATTTTGGCATCATTTATTTTAAGGGTTTTCTTTTTGTATGTAAAAGGCGCATCAAAGTGTGAAAAGACCAAACCGTCACCCTTTAACAAATCTATGATGCCGCTGAATGATGCAACGGTCAAAAGTTTTGCCAAAACAGGTGTGTTATGTATTTTAAAATCACGAATCTTGGCATGGCCTATCATATTTTGATCGGCATCTGTTTTGGCTTCTATTTTTAAAATACCGCCGTGCATATTTTCATATAACCTTAAAACGCGCAGTGTGCTTCCGGCATTGTTACTGTCTATGCTTAAATAATGTTCGCCGTTGGCTTTGGGACTGTAATCGAGTGTCAGATTAATGGATTTGTCGCTTCCGAAATTGCCTTCCAGATGGGCTTGGTCAATACCTATGCCGGTTTGCAAAA
>JAGCOI010000153.1 GCA_017645485.1 Alphaproteobacteria bacterium
AGCTTAAAAGCGTCACCAACCTTGCTCGTTGAAGGTACGTGCGGTCCGCGACACAAATCCGTAAAATCGCCTTGACGATAAAGAGAAATAATTTCATCTTCCGGCAAATCACGAATAATTTCCGCTTTATATTTCTCGCCTTTTCCTTCAAAAAATGCAATAGCTTCATCACGCGGCAACACAAAACGCTCAATTTTTTCATCGCGTTTAACAATGTCATGCATTTTGGCTTCGATTTTTTCAAAATCTTCACTTGTGAAAGGTGTTGCTTTAGCAAAATCATAATAAAAACCGTTATCAATGGCAGGGCCGATTGTTACCTGTACATCAGGCCAAAGTTCTTTGACTGCTTCTGCCATAATATGAGACGCACTATGACGCAAAATATGCAAACCGTCTTTATCTTTCGATGTTATAATAGTGACTGTCGCATCTGTTGTAATTGTTTCCGATAAATCTTGTAATTTACCATTTACTTTAATCGCCAACGCCGCTTTTGCAAGACCGGCGCTGATGGCTTGGGCAATGTCAATTCCTTTGACACCGTCTTCCATTTTCACGATGCTGCCGTCAGGCAATTTTATGTTAATCATTATTATAACCTCATTAAAATTATTATTGTTAGTCCATGTTTACCAATTCGTGATAAACGGCGAGTGTTTTATCACACATAATTTGTTTTGTAAAGTTCTCTTTTACAAATTGTGTAGCCGCCTCACCCATTTTTTTACGTTCCGATTCAGATAAATTGAGTGCCCAACGCAAAGCTTTTGCCAAACTTTCGGCATCTCCGGCCTTAAAATGTCGCCCAGTAATACCGTCTTTAATATTTTCAAGCGATCCGCCGATATCGGAGGCCACCACGATTCGTCCCATAGCTTCCCCTTCAGCCGCGATTCGTCCGAAAGCTTCCGGTTCCAATGATGCCGACACAACAACATCAGAAATCATCATCAAAGCCGGCACATCGGTTATATGTTTAATAAATCCGAACCGACCGTCAAGACCTTTAGCGGATATTGCCTCTTGCAATTCTTGAGTATAGTATGTACGCCCCTGATCATCACCGACAAACACACAAAAATAGTCCATATCCCTGATTTTTTCCAAAGCATCTATCATTAAACGTTGCCCTTTCCAACGCGTTAAGCGCCCGATAAGCAAAATAATTTTCTTATCTTCAGGCAAATGATATTCTTCCATAAGCTTTATCATGCGTTCGGCCGTTACTTTCGAAGCGTCAAAATTATCCACATTAACACAACGATGAATAAGCCTGATTTTCTTTTCATCACATTTATAATTTTTCAAAATGTGTTTTTTGATATGTTCCGAAATGGCAATAACCAAATCCCCGTACGTCATAACCCGATTATAGCGAATTTTCAACCACTTCGGCTTAATACCGTATGTTCCGTGAAAAGTTGTTAAAAACTTTGCACCTGTTTTTTTGGCCGCCCAATAAGCACTCCAAGCCGGCGCACGCGAACGTGCATGAACAACCGTTATCCCGTTTTCTTTTATAATTTTGACAAGTCTTTTATAATTCAGCCATAATTTGAAGGGATTTTTCGTTTTCAGCGGCAACGTAAAATGCTTTACTTTCATACGCTCCAATTGATATGCCATCCGGCCGCCTTCAGAGGCCACAAAATTTTTAATACCTTTTTTTTGCAACTCTGACGCAATTTCGATTGTACCGAGTTCAACACCGCCCTGATTTAATTCAGGCAAAACTTGCAATACAACAAGATTTTTTTCTTTATTTTTGCCCAATTCCAATTGACGCATAGCATCATTGTCACATGTTCCGCTGGCACAACATTGAGAACTACAATAAAATGTCTGAATTCGTTCTGTTTTCTTTAATTGTGAATAACCTGTACTTTGCATAATTAAATCCTTGTCAAGTAACTTAATCCAATGAGCTGATGTTTTTTAAACCCTTCTTTAAGAAAAGCTTCTCCAAATTTTTCTGTCGATTGTATATAAATTGCAGTCTGAGGATAAAGCTCTTTTAGCTTATTAAGCATAGCTTTTGCAATACCCTTACGCCTATACGATTGAAGAACAAGACACTCAATGATTTGTGTATCATGAAAACCATCAGTAAAATATCTGATCATACCAACCAATTTTTGATTATCTCTCATTGTCACAAACTTCGAATTTTGATATGCCTTTTCAAAAGTTTGCTCGGATCCCACATAATCTTTTGCAGTACCCCAACCCGAATCAAGATACAAAGACACCCCTTCTACGGCTTTGGGAACATCTTGTCCAATACGAAACATCATTACCTCCTTATTATAAATAATACATAATCCCAGTTTAGTTGTTTTTTTCGTTTGTCAATAAAATTTGCAAATCACGTTTAGATAAATTTTTTTCTTTATTTTCATCCATTTTGCAATTATATTCCCTGTTAAGTTCCATTTTTACATAAGGATATCAATCATGCAATCACGCACTTATGACATCGGTCATACAACAAACTTTGAATATATTACCAACAATTTGAATCGCAATCAAAAATTTACGATACTTTATACACACGGTTTTTGTTCCGACCCTTGGGGCAGAAAGCCTGAAGAAGTCAAAAAATGGTGTTTGCAACATCACATTGATTTTTATCGCTATGAACTTGCCGGACACGGTTCTGATACATCACGTTTTGAACAAACCGATATCAACACATATAAAGCGCAAATTTTAGAAATTATCGATAAATATATTGAAGGTCCCGTCATTGTTGTCGGTTCATCACTCGGCGGATGGTTATCTCTTCTGGCTGCCACATTAAGAAAAAATCGCATCAAAGGTGTCATCGGGTTGGCCGCCGCCCCTGATTTTACCGTTGATCACATGAAATATGCAACACCCGAACAAATTGAACAAATGGAAAAATACGGCAAAATTACCTATCCCGGACAAAACATTACCTTTACCGTAACCAAGCGTTTAATCGACAGCGGTAACGATAATCTTCTTTTAGATAAGCCCTCCTTAAATATTACCTGCCCGATTGTTTTAATCCAAGGCATGCAGGATACATCCGTTGATTGGCATAAAGCCTTAAAAATTGCCGAGCTTGCCGAAAGTCAAAATGTTATTGTTAAGCTCTTAAAAGACGCCAATCACCGCTTAAACGAAGATAATGATATTCGTGAAATTCTGTCTGCACTGGATACTTTTTTGTAAACGATGTTTTTAATTGACTAAAAATCAAAAAATATCTATAATAATCTTGATTAAATATTATTAACTTAAATTATTTTCTATGGCAGTAAAAGAGATATTAGATGCAATTCAGCGTGAACTGAGTGCAGGTTTATTAAACAATGGTTATGTATGCCGAATCGGCAGTGTTTTCTTCCGTTGCAAAGATTGCGGATGCGTCCAGCGTGATCTTGTTCACACACTGCGCAAAAAATATAAGGTTGACTTTGAATTGCTCAGTTTGGACTGGGAATATTTTACCGGTTCAGAAATTCATGCTCTTGCCTTAAAAGATGCTCTCGGAGGCAAGGTTTATCCGTCAGAGTATGTCGCTGCGGCCGATCCTGATGATATCTGGATCTGGGAAGGCCCGCATCGAGATCAGGGGGAAATTAATCCGCCTCTGGATGTTCGAGAGATGAAAAAGATTCTCTTTGATGAGAACTAATCTAAAAAAAGGCCGATACATTCTCTGTATCGGTCTTTATTTATATTATATTTTCAAAATCTTAAAGTTTTTGCATACGTTTGAAATACATATATTCACCTATTTCAAATATACCGTAAACAACCATATATAATCCCATTAACGTACTGATGGCAATTGTGCCGATAAGCGGATATTCAATAATAATAAAACCGAATACAACACCTAAAACACCGAGTGCCATACTCCAACCCCAAGGCAAGTCGCGACGTCCTAATTTATAAGCACTCACGATTTGTGCGGCACCGACTGCCAAACACCACACGGCAAAAACAATCGGCAATGTTGCCGCCGTTATACCCATGTTTGAAACCAAAACAATACCGATTAAAATATCCAAAACACCGACAAACGTCCACCACCCGTTATCTGCTTCGAGCGATGAACTCACATAACCTGCACCTATAATAATAAGTGCCGCACCGAAATACAAAGCCAGCGCAATTAAACTGATTTCGGGGTTAAACCACATAAAAAGACCGACAAGCACCATTAACGCACCAGCAACGGCATGCCAAAAACCGGCGCAACAACGATATCTCATCGGCTTATCTTTATTTAACGCTATTTCGACCATATTTTTTCCTTTCAAAATAAAAATTTTACAAACGTGATATAAGCCCTCTTTTAAAAATTAAAAGCAATGCCTTAAAAAAATCATATAAATTATCTTAACAATATTTAAATGTATTGAAACACGGATTATATTCTAAACGCAAATTCATTTTAACAAAGGAGAATAACATTGAAAAAAACATTAACAGCTTTGGCTTTCATCAGTGTTTTATGCTTATCGGTTGCAAGTTTTGCCGGTGACGGCATGAAAAAGCACATGGGCGGATTAAAGCAAGACATATCTCAAATGCCCGTTTCCACCGTTCAATCAATTCAAAGCATGCCTGAAGATACGATGGTTGTCTTGCAAGGCAATATTTCAAAACGTGTTAAAAAAGACAAATATATGTTTAATGACAACACCGGCGAAATGATGATTGAAATTGACGGCTATGCATGGAACGGACAAGAAATATCTCCGACAGATGTCGTTACGATTGTCGGTGAAATCGATAAAGACGGCAATGTAACGATTGTTGAAGTAGATCAGGTTATGCTTAACCCGCAACAATAAAAAACATCGCATTAAATAAGCCTCAGTCAAAGAGGCTTATTTATTTTTAATCAATCACTTTACGCAAAACACCGCCAACATTTTCAAGCATTTTTTCAGCTTCTCGGCGCGAACAGTTTTTAAGTTTCATCACACATGCCGTTTTAACATGATAGCCTGATTTTTCAAGCCATATTCCTGCTTCTTCTTTATCAACCTCGCAAATTTCACTGATAAAACGACAAGCGCGTTCAAATAATTTTTGATTTGATACCTCAACATCTATCATATAATTTTGATATGTTTTACCAATTCTGATCATAGCCCCTGTTGAAAGCATATTCAAAACCATTTTTTGAGCCGTGCCCGCTTTCAGACGTGATGAGCCGACAATAACTTCCGGACCGACAACAGGGCAAATAAATATATCCGAAACCGTTTTTAATGCCGCATCAGGATTGCAACTGATACCGATTGTATGCGCGCCTTTTTTATGTGCTTCTTGAAGAGCCGTTACAACATATGCCGGATTACCGGATGCCGAAACACCGACAATCACATCATTTTTACAAACCTTAAAATCAGATAAATCCTCTAAAGCCAATTGTGCGTTGTCTTCCGCTTTTTCCACGGAATATCGTAAGGCATCATTACCGCCTGCTATATAGGCGCACACCATGTTTTTATCAACACCGAAGGTCGGAACGCACTCCGAGGCATCCAAAACACCCAATCTGCCGCTTGTACCTGCACCGAAATAAGCCATACGCCCGCCTTTTAAAAAGCAATCTGCTATCAAATCCACGGCTTTTCCAATCTTTTTTAATTCTTTTTGAACAGCCTTTGCAACCTTTGCATCTTCTCTGTTCATGTCTGCGACAATTTCAAAACCGTTCTTCAAATCAATATCCATTGTTTCTAAATTACGGGCTTCCGTTAAAACGACCATTTTACGCTCCTTTTCAGATTATTATTTCAAGTTATCCCAAAATAATTAAAAATTTGAAAAAAAACTGCTTGACAAGAACATTAAAATAGGTTTATGTGCTCTTTGCAGAAGGAAAAAAGATTTGTTCTTTTCCCGTCTTCTTTTACGGAGGGGTGGCAGAGCGGTCAAATGCAACGGACTGTAAATCCGTCGACTTTCGTCTACGATGGTTCGAATCCATCCCCCTCCACCAGTTTTGTTGTGTATTAAAAGGAATAAACATCAATGGCAAAAGAGAAATTTGAACGCAGTAAGCCACACTGCAACATCGGGACCATCGGTCACGTTGACCATGGTAAAACGACATTAACGGCAGCAATTACGAAGGTATTGGCTGAAGAAG
>JAGCOI010000154.1 GCA_017645485.1 Alphaproteobacteria bacterium
AAGCTTTACATGGAAGAAAAAGACAGAGAAGTTTATGTGTGGTTGGATTTGTCTTCAAAGATGTATTTTGGGACAACGGGAGAACTGAAATCCGTGACGGCGGCAAAAGTGTCGGCTCTTATCGGATGGTTTGCACTTTCATATAAGGACAGGTTTGGCTTGGCCTTATATACGGGGCGGCAGACATATCTTTTTGAACCGCGTCGAAATCAAGAATATTTTCTTTCGATTTTAAAGAAAATAGAAAATGCATCTGAGGAAAATCTGCACAATCAGACAGAAACGGAAACATCTCAAAAATCATTGCAATATTTGCAAAAAAAAGCAGGACGGCATACGATTGTTTTTTTGGTTGGCAGCTTTGATTTAAAAAATCAGAACATGATGAAAGAAATAACTTCTTTAATGCAAAGAAATGAAGTTTATCTTATTGATATATACGATAAATTGGAAGAAATATGTCCGCCTAAAGGCGAATATGTCGCAGAGTTTGGCGGCGATAAAGAAATAATACGTAACAGCGGTGAAAAGTATGAAGTGGCTTATGATACGTATTTTGAAAATAAACGACGCGCCGTTAAAGATTTTTGTCTTAAAAACGGCGCGCATTATCGTGCAATTCGATCGGATTTGCCGATATATAAACAACTCCGACCTATTTAAATGAGCCTTTAGTTTAACGGCGGAATATTAAGCTGAGCGATGAAGCCGGGCTTAATCTTCATGCTGGAATAACGCATGTTGCCCGTTTCAATAACGAAACGTTGGCGGCCGGTCAGTTGCGATGCTAAATCGTAAAAATCACGACCGTTTAATTCCTGACGTTGAGGATTCATAATATACAACACACAACCTTGTGTTTTTTCGGCAACGCCGCAACGAGATCTGCCCTGAGGAACCTCGGGATTCATGACAATACCCTGTAAACCGTTTTGAACGACTTTTGAAGATGAAAATAATAATTTACCGGCAAATATACCGACAAGAAGGCAAATAACGGCAATAATAAAAACTTTCTTTTTTTCAACGGCATCATAAGCGTATGCCATATTGTTTTGATATGCAAAAGAATCGTCTTGTGCATATGCTTGCCGATTATCGTACATTTGGTCTTCTTGAACATACGGTAAATTATTTATGTCACTTCTGTAATCTGTTTGCGAAGCCGGTTCGGAAATAGGAGCAACATATTGCTTGGGACGCTTAATTTTTCTTAAACGTCTGTTGCCAATCATAATTTCATCTTGATTATCAAAGTTATCTACCATGCCATTCTCCTGTTATAAATTGTTTTTAATGTTCTCGGAAGTCTTAATCGTTTTAATGAGGCGGGGTACCATAAATACCACGATTTCACTTTTTTGTTCGCCGGATGCAAAAATTTCATTCGGTAAGCCGATTATCATAAAGTTTTCACCGAGTTTGTTTTTAGCTTTAAATTGTGTAATCTGTCCGTTTGTTGTTTCAAGGGTGATATCTGAAGTGATATGATTATCGGATTCTACCTGAGCCTTGGCCAAAATAGACAGTTCCGATTGAGGATAAGACATCTTACCGCATTTGCCGACATCAAATCTGGAAAGCCACAAATTAGGTACAACAAATTTTCCTTCGGATATGGACTCAATATTGGCTTTTGCACCTAAAAAGCGTTGTAATGTGGTGATGTTAATTTCGTTGGTTGTTGTTAAGACACGTCCGATAACACCTGTTTGTGCCGTCGTGATGGAACCGAAATGAAATTCATCCAACAGATTTTTCCACTCAACATCACATCCGTCATAGGGTGTGATTTTAAATACACGAACATCATAAGCAATTAAAATCGGATTTGTTTCAAAGTAGTTAATCAGTTGTTTTAAGTTGTTTCTGAGGTCTGCATTTGCTTCAAACGTAATGGAATATTCTGACCAATTAGGTGTCATGGAGGTAAGGCCCGCACCGCGCAAAACATCAAGCAAACCGAGCATAATCGGTCTGGTTTTCGGAACGAAAACGATGTGTTCGGCTTTTCTTGATAAGGTAATTAATTTCTTTTGAGCATCATATTGATAGAAGATGCCGGCAGCATTCGTAATCATATTGACAACGTCCGTTAGCTCACCTTTTAAATCTTCACCGGATAAAGACGGATAAGGCGCATCTTTTGCCGTTACGGTGATATCTGCTTCTTTTAAGAGTTTTGCCAAAGCTTTTTCGGCCGGCATTGTTCCAAATGTGAAACCGGTTACTTCCAAAAGCGGCAAATCATCTGAGGCAACAACAGGTTTTAACTTAAAATCGGAATTATTAAACGGTAATGTTAAAATAAGTTGTTGTGTTTGCCAATTTACATTGCATCTTAAAGGCGTTTCAAGATCGAGCATATTTGCACCGTCAGGTGTGCGTATGGCCGGTTTGTTATATGATTTTTCATATGTAACGTTCGGTGTTACCTGAGCGGGTTCATCGGCATCGGTCGCGCTTGTAAAATGACATGCGCTTATCAAAAAAGCTGAAATAAAAGCAAGAAATAACGTAAATTTATTTTCCATCAGAGGTCTCCGTATCATCAAAAGTTTCATACACAACATCCGGATTTTGCTGTTTGTTTTCTTCCAAAAGTTTATCCATTAAATCATCTATATTCATACCTGCACCGGCTGTCGGATCATCGGATTTATCGATTGTGCCGAGAGCGTTTTTCATTTTTGCAATTTCATCCGGATCTTGTTTAAGCATTTCAGGAGATGAATTATTCTCAAGTTCTTGCTGATAAAGAGCCAGATTTTCTTTTAGGGCTTCAATGCCGCCTGCAATCTTTTTTTCGACATAAGGCGCAAGAGCTTCTTTTGATAAAATATATTCGCCCGTTTCGCAGATTTCTTCCAAAACATCAAGTATGTAGGGATAAAAAGGATATTCTTCCAAAGCAATATTGCCTTTACGGATACAACGTGCGGCAATTCTGGATATGGTGCGATCATAGTAATCTCTCAAGACAATGTAATTATCTATATACCATAAATCCTCTTTTGTTATAACATCGTTTGTCATTGAATTCTCCTTGTCATACTCTTTTTAGAATAGATACACATTGTTCATTTGTAAATCACTTTTTTATACTTGCTCGTCATCGGTTGTTTCAATATAAGTGTCATCATATTGCTGTTCATCGTCTGAAAGGGCGGTATTTTGATAATCATCGGTATATTGTTCGTCATATTCTTGATTTGCATTATCGTCGGGCAATGTGTTGTCTGTATATTCAAAATCAGTATCAGGCAACTCAAGATATTCTTGTTCGGCCCCGTCATCAGCCAATAAATCGTCTACATAGTCATAACCTTCATTCGGTTGCTCGGAATATTGCTGACCTTCACTCGGTTGGTCTGTATATTCTTGATCCGTAGCATCTTCAGACATTAAATCTTCTGTATAGTCATAACCTTCATTCGGTTGCTCGGAATATTGCTGACCTTCACTCGGTTGGTCTGTATATTCTTGATTCGTAGCATCTTCAGACACTAAATCTTCTGCATAGTCATAATCTTCA
>JAGCOI010000155.1 GCA_017645485.1 Alphaproteobacteria bacterium
CGATTCGTCAATGATACGAAACAAACCGCTGCGCTCTAAATCGGCCGTAATCACACCGCGGATTTTGGCAGCGGTGTTGCCGATGCCGAACAATTGCCCGAAAGCGCCCGAATTTGTAATAATTTTAGGAACGGCAATAGGCATGGCCTCGCGCATGGCACCGGTGACGTTGATTTCAAGTTCGGCAAAGCTCGGAAAGGCAAACAGACAAAAGACAGCCAAGACAAAATATTTGAGTTTCATGGTAAATCCTTAAATATTAAAATTTTGATTTTCGAATATTTTAACCTCATATTCTTAAAATTCAATTAGCGACGCATTTTTTTTATTGTATTTTCATAAAAAAAACTCTTGATTCTTTTAAATTTTTAGACTATTGATGACTCGTCTTATGGAAAATGCGGCCGTGGCGAAATTGGTAGACGCGTAACGTTGAGGTCGTTATGAACTAAGTTCATGAAGGTTCAAGTCCTTTCGGCCGCACCATAAAAAAAGCACTTTTTAATCATCAACATCTTATCAGTTAAAAAGGAGGCACGCCATGTTAAGGGTTTATAAATCGGAAGATGGCGGAAAACTTGTTAAGCTTAAAAAAAACAAGGTAACATCGCTTTCATGGTATAATTTGATTGCCCCCGATGATGATGAGTTATTAAAAGTTTCCGAACAGCTTAAACTTGATTTTGATATGCTCAAAAATGCGTTGGACTTAAACGAGCGTTCACGCGTGGAGTTTGAAGATAATGTTTTATCGCTGATTGTGAATTTGCCGCTTCTTGAGGAAGAAGGACAATTTGACACATTGCCGTGCGGTTTGTTTTTTACCAAACGTAATTTTATGACGATTTGTTCGCGCGATAACCGTATTTTAAGTTCGTTTAACAAAAATACGGCCAAAACATTTGATACGCGTCAACGTGGTCGCTTTTTGCTGATTATCTTATCCAAATGCACGCAGTTTTATTTAAAATATTTGGCGATATTAAACAAAAAGACCGAAGATATTGAATATTTGCTTCGCAAGACAACAAACAATAAAGCACTGTTTGATTTGATGGAAATTCAAAAATCACTTGTTTACTTTACAACAGCTTTGAAAGATAACCATGTGGTGCTCTTAAAACTGCTCAGAATGTTGCGTTCCAAAACATTTGCAAACGTGATTGCTTTTACCGAAGAAGATATGGATGCGCTTGATGATGTGATTGTGGATAATAAACAGGCCATAGAAATGGTTGATATGCATCGTTCCATTTTGGAGGGTATGATGGACGGGTTTGCATCTATTATCAACAATAACTTAAACTTAGTCATGAAATTTTTGGCGGCCATTACGATTATTTTATCAATACCGACCATGCTTGCTTCATTTTGGGGAATGAATGTGCCGATTCCGTTTGCGGGACATGCTTACGGCTTTGCTTTTGTGATTGTGATTTCGTTTATTTTAACCATTTTGGCGACTATCTTTTTCAAGAAAAAAGGTATGTTTTAAGCCTTTATTGTGTTAAACTTCAATTTGAAGTTGTCGCCTTTTTTCCTGTATATATTTTTAAAAGTCTCTTTTTTTGAAGATAAAAAGGCATATAATAAGCCTGAATTTTTTGATTGATGTGAAAGGAACAAAAAATTGTTGTTCGGTTTGTTTGTGGCGCTTTTGGCGTTTGTTTTAGACCAACTTTCAAAATATTATGCTTTTCGCTTTGCCGTTGAGAACGGTTCGCCGTTTGAGGTTTGCGATTATTTTAACATGGTATCGGCTTTTAATAAAGGTGTCAGCTTTTCAATGTTTGACGGCGGCGGTTTATGGGGCAGGGTTGTTCTGATTATATTTGCGCTATGTATTGTGCTGTTTCTTATTCATTGGATGAAAAGTGAACGGTCTGCATTTGTACGTTTGGCCCTCGGCTTGATTGTCGGCGGGGCACTCGGTAATGTGGCCGACAGACTGAGAATGGGTGCCGTGTATGATTTTTTGGATTTTCACTACGGCGCATATCATTGGCCGGCATTTAATGCGGCAGACAGTTTTATTTGTATCGGTGCTTTTTTGATTGTGATGCATGCGATATGTTCAAAAATAAAAGAAAAGGGGAAAAATAAATGAAAAAGAAGCTTTTAATATTAATGGTACTTTGTGTGGCCTTAAACGGGTGTACGACGATGAAAAAATGGTTCGGTCTGAATAAAACGGCACCGGACGAAACAAAAATTGAAACACGTGCACCGCTTGTGTTGCCGCCGAATTTTGATGAACTGCCTTAAAATTTGTTTAATGATGAAAAAGGTTTGTTGTTTTTTATTTTTACTTGTTTTACCGGGGTTGTGTGCCGCTCAGGTTTTGAATTTGAGCGAATTTGAACTTAGCAACGGATTGAGCGTTGTTATCGGTGAAAATCATAAAGCACCCATTGCCAAAGTGATGCTTGTTTATAAGGTTGGGGCGGCTGATGAGGTTGCGGGCAAGAGCGGGTTGGCACATTTGCTTGAACATTTGATGTTTCGCGGAACGACAAATGTTTCGGGCGAACGGTTTAATACCTTAATGCTTGAAAACGGTGTTGATTTTAATGCTTTTACATCGCGCGATATAACGGCATATCATGCTTTGACGGATATTTCACGCTTGGAACTGGTGCTTGCGTTGGAAGCTGATCGGATGGCAAATCTGAAGATTGATGATGAGGCTTTTTCGGCCGAACAAAAAATTGTTTATCAAGAACGGCAACAACGTGTTGAAAATAATTCGAAAGCGCGCTTTAGTGAAGATGTAAATAAAATTTTTTGGCAGAATACACCTTATGAACACCCTGTTTCAGGGGTGCTTAAAGAAATCAACGCATTATCAAAAGAAGATACCAAGCGTTTTTATGATACATATTATACACCGTCAAATGCGGTTTTGGTGATTGTCGGTGATGTGACGGTCAAAGAAATTAAACCGCTTGTTGAAAAGTATTTCGGAGGTATTCAAAAGAAAAGAACGCCTGAAAGAAAAATGTTTTTTTCAATAGAAGATGGCAGTAACATTTTTATTTCAAAAGAGATGAATGACGTTGAAAAAACAATGGTATCCGTTTCGTATGCGATACCTTCCGTTGTTAAAAACAAGAAAGCAGCTTATGCTTTTTATGTGTTTTCAAGTTATTTCGGCGAGAGCGGTGCGAATTATTTAAAAAAATATTTGGTTGATGAACAAAAAGTTGTGGCGGCCACATCATCCGTACAAATTTTGAGCAGAGGTTCGGGAGAGTTTGAAATATCCGTTTTGCCGAACGGTAATGATGATTTTAAGATAACGATTGATATGATTGACGAAGCGTTAAACAATGCCATTGAAGCATTTGATGAGAAAGCTCTTGAAAACGAGAAAAAGAAAATACTTTCATGGTTTGTGTATATTAAAGATAATGTTGCCGATGAGGCGTATTTTATCGGTCAATTAAAAGCACTCGGCATGAATGAGGAAGATATTGAGCATTATGTAAAAAATATTGAAAATGTTTCGATAAAAGATGTGAAAGATTTATTGCCGTATCTTTTAAAAACAAAAAAGATGACATCGGTGTTGCTGCCCAAAGAGGATAAATAAAATGGTAAAAAAATATGTTTTGAGATTTTTGAATATCTTTTTTTTGGTGCTGTTCGGTGTGGCTTTGTTTGTGTTTCTTAAAGCCGATAAAGCATTCGATGCCGATAAAATTATTCAAAATTCGGCATTAAAAGAAAAAAAATTTAAGGGATTGCCTGTTGAAATTATGACGCAAAACGGTATTAAAATATGGTTGTCCGAGGAGCACAGTGCGCCTCTTGTCGCGCTTTCGTTTTATTTTGATAAGGCGGGATTTGCTTTTGATGAAGGAAACAAGCAGGGACTTTCGACATTTGTTTCGAGTATATTATTGCACGGTGCGGGGGCATTTGATGAAGAAATGTTTCAAAATTTGCTCGATACCAATGCCATTGAAATGAAATTCAGTGCTTCGGATGAAATTATGGAAGGTTTGATGATATTTCCGAAAGAAAATATGAAAACGGCAATGGATTTGTTGAATGCCGTTTTAACAAGTCCGAAGTTTGATGAGAAAAATATGGCAGTGATTAAACGTCAACAAACAGCCGCTATTGATATGCAAAACGAAAATCCCGAATCTGTTTTAAGAAATGAATTCAAGTTGAGGTTTTTTAACAATCATCCCAAAGGACGTTTGCCGCTCGGGGTTAAAGAAGATATTGAAGGCTTTTCAAGACAAGATTTAGAGGATTTTGTGAAAACAAATTTCAGAACGGATAATCTGACGGTTGCGATTGCAGGCGATATAACGCCGGATGAGACCAAAAATTTTGTAAGCGAAATATTTAAAGGGTTGCCGGATACAGGGCTTCAAAAAGAGCTTTCAGAGCTTGAAGCAAACTATAATATTAAAGAAGATAATATTAAACGCGATATACCGCAGGTTATCAGTCTTTTTGTTGCCAAAGGCGTTAAGCGTTCGGATAAAGATTTTTATCCTCTGTATATGGTCAATGAAATTTTCGGCGGTAACGGTTTGTCGTCGCGGTTGAATGTGAGAGCCCGGGAAAAAGAAGGTTTGACGTATGGCGCTTATACGTATCTTAATGCTGAAAAAGATGCCCCTCGGATTGTCGGTACTTTTTCGGTTTCGAAAGAAAACTATGAAAAAATGAAAGCTGTTTTGTTTGATGAGTGGCGTAAAATGGCACGATATGGTGTGCAAAAAGAAGAATTTGAGCGCGTTAAAAACAATATGCTGACATCTTTTAATTTGCGTTTTGCCTCGCTTGCCGGCATATCCAAACAACTTTTATATATGCAAAAAGAAAACTTGGGGATAGACTTTTTGCAAAAAAGAAACGAATATGTTTTAAATACATCTTTTGATGCGGTTAATGCGGCAGCTCAAAAATATTTTGCCGATTCGCCGTCAATTTTAACAATCGGAAACTAACGGAGATATAATATGGTTTATTTAAATCCAGATATTGATAAGGCATGGCTTAACTTAAATAAAGAATATAAGCGCTTTTGCAAAACGGATATGCGCACATTGTTTGAAAAAGATGAAAAACGTGCCTTAAAATATACGTTGGCGTTAGATGATTTAACACTTGATTATTCAAAAAACAGATTTGATGAAAATGTTTTAAAGGCATTGACGGACTTGGCGAAGGTATGCGGTGTTGAACAAAAACGTGATGAAATGTTTTCGGGCTCTAAAATTAATTCTACGGAAAACAGAGCGGTCTTGCACACGGCATTGCGCAATCGTTCAAACAAGCCGGTTTTTGTTGACGGGCGCAATGTGATGGGGCAAATCAATGATGTTTTGGCCAAGATGAAAAAGTTTTCGGATGATGTGCGTTACGGTAAGTTTAGAGGATATACCGGTAAAAAACTGACAAATATCGTTAATATCGGTATCGGCGGTTCGGATTTGGGACCGGTTATGGTGTGCGAGGCTTTGAAAAAATATTGGCTTAAGGATATTCATTGCTATTTTATTTCAAATATTGACGGGACGGCGGCGGCCGAAACATTAAAAGATTTGGACCCTGAAACAACATTGTTTATTGTTGCTTCCAAAACGTTTACGACGATTGAGACTTTAACAAATGCCAAAACATGTCGTAAATGGCTGGTTGATGCGTTGGGCGAACATGCCGTTGATAAACATTTTGTGGCGCTTTCAACAAATAAAGAAAAAGTGACGGAATTCGGTATTAATCCGGAAAATATGTTTGAGTTTTGGGATTTTGTCGGCGGGAGATATTCTTTGTGGTCAGCTATCGGGCTGATTATTGCCATTGCCGTCGGTTTTGAAAATTTCGAAAAGCTTTTAGACGGTGCTTTTTCCATGGATGAACATTTTAAGACGGCACCGCTTTCAAAAAATATGCCCGTGATGATGGCTCTTTTAGGTGTTTGGTATAATAATTTTTACGGTATTCATCGTTATTGTGTGGTGCCGTATGACGAATATCTGAAATATTTGCCGGCTTATTTACAACAGCTTGATATGGAAAGCAACGGCAAGGGTGTGGATAAAGACGGTCGGTTTGTGAAATATTCGACCGGTCCTGCTATTTTCGGCGGTGCGGGGACAAATGTACAGCATTCGTTTTTCCAATTGTTGCATCAGGGAACGGACGTTGTGCCGGTTGATTTTATTATTCCGGCCATTTCACATAACGAAATCGGTGAACATCATCAAATTTTGCTTTCAAATGTGTTGGCTCAAGGGGAAGCGTTGATGCTTGGTAAAACCGTAGCCGAGGCGGCCGCTGAATTGAAACGCGCCGGAAAATCGGACGAAGAAATTGCATTTTTGAAAAAATATAAGGCCTTTACGGGCAATCGTCCGTCAAATACGATTTTGCTGAAGAAAATCGATCCGTATGCTTTGGGGCAAATTATTGCACTTTATGAACATAAAGTTTTTGTTCAGGGCGTTATATGGAATATCAATTCATTCGACCAAATGGGTGTGGAACTCGGTAAACAGCTTGCCTTGAACATTTTGCCCGAAATACAGGGAAAATCGTTTGCAATTGAACACGACAGTTCGACAATGAATTTGATTAAAAAAATTAAATCTTTGAGGAAATAAAATGCCTATACGTATTCTGCCGGATAATTTAATCAATCAAATTGCCGCCGGAGAGGTTGTTGAAAGACCGGCTTCGGTTGTTAAAGAATTGGTTGAAAATTCGATTGATGCAGGGGCAGATAAAATTGACATTACGTTGGTTGACGGCGGTAAGAGTTTGATTATTGTGTCGGACAACGGAAAAGGTATGTCAAAAGAGGAATTGTCACTTGCCGTTGAAAGGCATGCGACCTCAAAACTTGAGAGTGATGACTTGTTTCATATTAAGCATTTCGGTTTCATGGGGCGAGGCATTGCCTTCGGTCGGTGCCGTTTCAAAACTTTGTATAATAAGCCGTGCCAAGGGAGCTGAAGAAGGCTTTAAGATTGAGGTAAGCGCCTCACGCAAGTCTGAGGTGATGCCGGCGGCAATTTCAAACGGGACGCGAATTGAAGTACGCGATTTATTTTATACGACACCGGCGAGACTGAAGTTTTTAAAAAGTGATGCATCGGAACTGGGTTATGTGACGGATATTGTGGAACGAATTGCGATGGCTAATCCTCACGTTTCGTTTTATTTAACGCATAATGATAAGAAAAAATTGAGCTTAAATGCTTTTCAGGGCGAACTTTTTGATGTGCGCTTAAAACGGTTGGGTGA
>JAGCOI010000156.1 GCA_017645485.1 Alphaproteobacteria bacterium
ATATAATGTGTTTGCGTTCAAAATTCATGAATTACCTTTTAATAAAATAACGTGATAGCAACGGCGAAAATCAATACAAACAAGATAATCAAATGCCAAATTTTCATTTTTTTCTCCTTAAGAAAAATATAGTCGCAATATTTGCATTTTAAAGATTTACTTGACATAAACGGCAAGAAAATATATCTTTACGTCGCTTTATGATTATTATGTGTTTTATCATTTATCTGTAAACATAGCTTATGAATACTTATGTAGATGCAAACTTAAAATTAACAAACAGTGTTGATGAAAGAAAAGCAATTGTTATGTATGTTAACGGGTGTATCGAGATGACCTTCATCGAGCCTGTCGCACATTTTAAAAATCTGGAAGAGGCATGGGTTGCCAAAGGGCGTTGGGTTCGTACACACAATCGTTATCAGCAACATCAAAACAGATTTTCTTTGCCTTGTGCGGAAAGTCTTCTGTCAGCAAATGCGGCGGAGGATAAATTGTTGTTTCACAGCTGTCACACATCATCTTCGTCAGATGATTGGCACGGCAGAACGGATTTTTGGTATATGCTTGATGCCAAGGGAAAGAAAATGCCCGATTACGGCGAGGTTTTGGAAAATGATTATGTGGCGCTCAGATTAACGCCGGCCGAATTTTCTGTTATTAATCCTGCCGTCAATTTTGAAACCTTAAAACAAAACTGCCTGTAACGGCAGTTTTTTTTGTGCCTTCTTGCGCAAGATAAAAATATTTCCTATATCATAAAGTATGAAGGAGATAACAAAATGAATATGGAAAAATTTACAGACAGATCCAAAGGATTTATTCAAAGCGCACAGAGTTATGCAACGCAAAATTCCAATCAATATTTGGCACCGGAGCATTTGCTTAAAGTAATGCTTGATGATAAAGAAGGTGTCGCAAGTTCGCTGCTGACATCTGCCGGGTGTGATCTCAACCATATACGAAAAGAGCTTGAAAGCGATATTGCCAAGATGCCGAAAGTTGAGGGCGATAATGTTCAACTCAGTGCTTCGCAAAATTTTATGAAAACGTTGGATAGAGCTGAAGAAATCGCTACAAAAGCAGGTGATTCTTTTGTGACGGTTGAAAGATTGTTGCAAGCCGTTTTGCTTTATAAAGATTATGGCGTGGACCTTAAAAAACTTAATGATGCCGTTAATGATATGCGTCAAGGCAGAACGGCACAATCGGCAAGTGCGGAAGATACAATGGATGCCTTAAAAAAATTTGCAACGGATTATACGGAACGTGCGAGAAACGGTAAACTCGATCCCGTTATCGGACGAGATGAGGAAATCAGACGGACAATTCAGGTCTTGTCGCGTCGTACAAAAAACAATCCGATTTTGATAGGTGAGCCCGGTGTCGGTAAAACGGCTATCGTTGAAGGATTGGCCTTGAGAATTGTTAACAAAGATGTGCCGGAAAGTTTGCTTTACAAACGCTTAATGGCACTTGATATGGGTGCTTTGATTGCTGGTGCTAAGTTCAGAGGTGAATTCGAAGAACGTTTGAAAGCTGTTCTTTCAGAAGTTAAGAGCAGTGATGGTAGAATTATTCTATTCATCGATGAATTACATACTATCGTTGGTGCAG
>JAGCOI010000157.1 GCA_017645485.1 Alphaproteobacteria bacterium
AGATTAGTCAACCGTTTTCAACACCTGTTATCATTTTGTATAAAGTTTCAGACTTCATTGACAGGATACTTTATACAATGTATAAAACAGCTATGCAAAACGAATTTTCAAAATTGCTTTTGAGTTGGTATCAAAAAAACGGACGTGATTTACCATGGCGGCATAAAGGCGGTGCACACCCGAATCCTTATATTGTTCTTGTTTCCGAATTAATGTTGCAACAAACAACCGTTCAAACCGTTTTATCCTATTTTGAACGCTTTATAACCCGTTTCCCGACCGTTCAAAGCTTAGCTCAGGCATCTCAGGAAGAAGTCAACCTGTATTGGCAGGGTCTCGGATATTACACGCGCGCCCGTTCACTTAAACAAAGCGCCGAAATCATTATGAACGATTTTAACGGCATTTTTCCGAACAACAAAGAAGATGTTTTAAGGCTGAAAGGGCTCGGACCATATACTGTAGCAAGCTTTCTTGCGCTTGCTTTCAACGCACCTGAAACGGTTGTTGACGGCAATGTCATACGCATTATCTGCCGTCTGTACCATTTAACCCGACCGTTTGATGAAATTATGCCTGAAATAAGATTTAAGGCCGAGGCTTTAACAAACACCGATAATGCTGCAGATTATGCTTCCGCCATCATGGATTTGGGTGCAACCGTCTGCACGCAAAAAAAACCGATGTGCGCAATCTGTCCGGTGCAAAAGTTTTGCACATCAAAAAACGCACCGGATATAGAGCAAATTCCCATAAGAAAGAAAATGCTGAAAAAAGAATTTAACGGTTACGTTTACCTTATCACAAACAATAAGGGCGAAATTTTTATCAGAAAGCGCACCGAAAAAGGTCTGCTTCACGGGCTTTACGAATTTCCGTGGTCCGAAAACAAGCTGTTTTTAAATGCACAAGAAACCGCCCGAAACGTAACGCATATTTTCACACATATCCGCATGCATTTGAAAATTTGTACATTATCGACCGACCATATTAATCTTGACGGCTTTTTTGTTCCAAAAGATAAGCTTCAAAATTATGCTTTTTCAACACTTATGCAAAAAGTCATCAAAAAAGAGCTTTTTTGATTTTAATCCTGTTTTTCATTAAAATATGTTGAGGATAAAGAAAAATTTATTGCATATTTTTTTATGTTTTGATATTAAATAATGCAAAGCGGATTTTTAAAAATCCGATATTTTGACGTGAAAATTTAAAAGTAAAAGGAAATAAATATGGTATCTATGGCAGAAAGAATGGCCGCAAACCTTGATATGTCGGCTTTTTCAAAAGCGGAAGATTTGAAAAAAAGATTATGGTTCACAATTTTGGCACTGATTGTTTTCAGACTTGGCACATTTATCCCGTTGCCCGGTATTGATGCAGGTATTTTAGCTGAAGTATTCTCGCAACATTCGGGCGGCATTTTAGGCATGTTCAATATGTTTTCCGGCGGTGCGCTTTCGCGTATGACCATTTTTGCCTTAAACATTTTCCCGTATATTTCGGCCTCCATTATCATTCAACTCGGACAAAGTGTTATTCCGTCGTTGATGGCTCTTAAAAAAGAAGGCGAAGCCGGGCACAGAAAAGTAACGCACTACACTAAAGTTTTAACCGTTTTAATCACGATTATCCAAGGTTATGGTATTGCTGTCGGCTTAGAAAGCATTACCGGTGGCACGGGTGCTTCTGCGGTTGTTATTCCGAGTTTTGTTTTCCGTTTTACAACTGTTGTTTCTCTTGTCGGCGGCACCATGTTCGTTGTTTGGCTTGGAGATCAGATAACTTCGCGCGGTGTCGGTAACGGTTCGTCTCTTATCATTACCGTCGGTATTATTGCCAACATTCCGGCAGCATTAGCGCGCACTTTCGAACTTGGCAGAATCGGCTCAATGTCTATGGCTGTTATTGCCCTCTTGCTCGTTATGGCACTTGCTTTGGTTTATGTTATTGTTTTTGTTGAACGTGCTCAACGCAAAATTGTTATTCAATACCCGAAGCGTCAAGTCGGTATGCGTATGACGGCAGCCGAAAGTTCTCATTTACCGTTAAAGATTAACCCGACAGGCGTTATTCCGCCGATTTTCGCAAGCTCTCTGTTATTATTGCCTATGACTATTGCTAATTTCTCGGCTCAAAGCGGTCCGTCATGGGTTCAAACCTTAAATCAATGGCTCAGCCACGGACAACCCTTATATTTGTGCTTGTATGCGTTGCTGATTGTGTTTTTCTCATTTTTCTATACAGCCGTGGTGTTTAACCCCGAAGAAACGGCAGATAATTTGAAAAAACACGGTGGCTTTATCGCCGGCATCCGCCCCGGTAACAGCACAGCCGAATATTTAGATTATGTTATTACGCGTTTAACGGTTTTAGGTGCGGCTTATTTAACGGCTCTTTGCATTTTGCCTGAAATTTTAATTGCAAAACTTTCCGTTCCGTTTGTTTTGGGCGGCACAACACTTTTAATCGTCGTACAGGTAACGATGGATTTCATGACGCAGGTTCAGTCACATCTTATTGCTTATCAATATGAAGGACTGATTAAAAAAGCTGCTATTGTTAACCAAAAAAGAAAAAGATAAAATGCAAAAACCGATACGCATTGTTTTAACGGGCGCGCCGGGGTGCGGAAAAGGCACTCAGGCGCGTATTTTGCGCGATAAATTCAATTTATGTCACCTCTCAACGGGGGAAATGTTGCGTGCCGAAGCACAAAAAGATACCCCGCTCGGGCGTAATTTAAAAGCCGCTTTAGACAGGGGTGAGTTTGCAACCGATGACATGATTATTGAAATGGTCTCGTCCAGAATTGAAGAGCAGGATTGTGCAAACGGCTTTATTTTAGATGGTTTTCCGCGCACCCTGCCCCAAGCCGAAGCTTTGGAAAAAATCTTACAAGAAAAAAACATCGCCCTTAATGCCGTCATTGAAATTCAAGTGCCGGACGAAATCATTATGGAACGCATTTTAGGCAGATATACATGCGCGAACTGCGGCGAAGGTTATCATGATAAAAACTTAAAACCAAAAGTTTACGGTGTGTGCGATAAATGCGGCGGCACTGAATTTGTGCGCCGCACGGATGACAACAGACAAACGGTTAAAAATCGCCTGATTAACTACCGAAAACTGACTTATCCGACCATTCCGTATTTTGAACAACTCGGCTTGCTTTATACTGTTGACGGCACCGGCTCAATCGAAGGCACCTCCAAAAAAATCATTGAAATCTTGGGCTTAAATTAGCCCTTATTTATAGCGTATCATCACTTTGTTTTTCTTGCTCGTGACCTTGTTTGCTTCATCTACGGTATAAATACGCTTTTTGGCATAATCACCCGATAAAATATCGTTTGCGCTGTTATACCACCGGTTATTGTAAAAAAATTGCCCGTTTGAACTTGCCTGATAGGTAGTTACTTTAACATCAGCCCCATTATCTTTTCGCCATTTAAGAACTTGAGCACACTGATCTGCAATAGATTCTTCGCAATAAAGATTTTTAATGGAACTTCTGTTCCAATAGTCTCCGTTATGACCAAAAGCACTGGATGATATTGATGTGACACCGGCAGGAATAACTAAATCCGTAATTTTGGTATTTGCAAAAGTTTCCGTTGCAATACTTGTTAAACCTTCCGGCAACGCATTGATTTCTTTTAAGGTTGAAATGGCAAAAGCAAATTTACCGATAGATGTCACGGTACTCGGTATTTCTAAACTTGTAATCCTGGTACCGTGAAAAGATTCTCCTTCGATAGTTTTTAAGCCTTCTGGAAGTGAAACGGATGTAACAGACGTCATATCTTCAAAAGCACTATATCCAATATTTGTAATACCTTCTTGAATATCTATTTTTGTAATATTCTGCCCGTACCAAGGTGAACCCTGTCTGACATAAGATTGCACGCTAGCCGGTTTTGTTTCATCAATCGGTTTTACTGTCAAAACATTGTTTTCAATGGTATAGGTGCAATTAGGTCCGCATGAGGGAAATGTCGCCTCTTGGGCGTTTGCACTCAATGGAAACAGACTTAAAATGCTGAATATAAAAACTTGTTTTTTCATCTTGAAATCTCCCATTCATCAAATAAAAAAACACTTTGAAAAAAAATCCAAAGTGGGAGCTGAAAAACTGTAACTGCACAGATAGACTCATTCGCCGCAAAAATGCGCTTATTTCGCCTGCTCCCTAAGCCAAGGAGCTATGCAGTTAAAGGTGTTTTTCAAGCACCATAACCATTTCGGTTACGTTATGGAGTATAGCATAATATACTGCAAAATATCAAGAAAAAAATTGTAAAAGATTAGTCCTGTTTTTTAAAACCTTGTGCCACAACATAAGTTTCAGGCGAAGTCGTCCGGCTTGCGTCCGGTTTAAAGTGCGAAACTTTTGCAAAATTCTTTTTCATATCGGCAAGTAAATTTCCTTCCGCACCACCCTGAAATACTTTTGCAATAAAAATCCCGTTCGGCGCCAAAACTTCTTTGGCAAAGTTATAGGCCGCTTCCACAAGCGCAATCGTTCGTAAATGGTCTGTTTGTTGATGTCCCGTTGTATTGGCAGCCATATCACTCATCACCACATCCGCAGGCCCTTTTAGCAGTGCTTTTAATTTTTCGGGGGCATCTTCCGATGTAAAATCCTGACATATCAAGGTTGCCCCCTCTATGGGTGCGGCTTCCAAAATATCAATACCGACAATCTGCCCTGTACCGCCTAATTTTTGAACCGCAATTTGAGTCCAACCGCCAGGTGCACACCCCAAATCAACAATGACCTTGCCTTTTGCTAAAAAGTTATATTTTTCATTGAGTTGAATCAGCTTAAATGCGGCACGAGAGCGATATCCGGCACGTTTTGCCTCACTTACATACGGATCGTTTAATTGCCGCTCAAGCCATCTGTTTGAGGATGTTTTACGATACTTTGATGTTTTAACCCTAACCGTTAATCCTTTACGTCCGCGAATAATTTTGGCGGACTTTGTCATTTTACCCATGGCACAACTCCTCTATCATGGCATCTAATGCCCCCTTATAAGACACAATCACATTATCAAAATTCAATGTTGTAAATATTGCCTTAAAAATAACGGCCGCCGCCACAAAAACGGGGGCCCTGTTTTCACCGATATACGGGCTGTTTTTTCGTTGTTCCATATTCATGGCGCAAACTTTTTGCACAACAGCATCAATATCTGTTTTATTCATAACCTCGCCGTCATTTTTTTCGCGTTCATATTTTTCTTGTTTTTTAACCATTGAACACAACCTCAAAGGCGTACTTGAAATAGCTATCAAACAACTGTCTTTTTTATATTTTTCAAGCTCGGATGATTTAATAAAATCTTCAACATACGCCATAATATCATTTCGAAGCTTTATCGCATTTTGCGGGCTAAATTCCTCTAAGGCATATGCTTCTGCGGCATTACGCGCGCCCCAAGGTATGGATACGGTATGTAAAATATCTGTTTTTTGTGTATTTCTTGCAAGCGTTATTTCGGTAGATGCTCCGCCCAAATCATATACAACCGCATAATCAAACCCTTTTGCATGCGAAATTGCACCTTTTAAGTTTAATCTTGCTTCTTCAAGAGGCTCAATAATTTCCAGTTCAATATTTGTCTTATCTTTAATCATTGCACAAAATTTGTCTGCATTTGATGCTCGCCTGCACGCTTCCGTTGCCACGGCGCGATATTTGCCGACCTCATATTTTTTCATTTGCTCTGCAAATTTATCAAAAGCATTTAAGCTGCGCTCAAAAGAACCTTCGCTCAAAAAACCTGTTTGAAATATCCCCTCACCCAATTTTGTGGCTTTTGCGTCTTTATATAAAATTTTGCCGTCCGCATCGGCAATACATACACGGCATGAATTTGATCCTAAATCAATGCATGCTATATTTTTTCTCATCTTTCTTCCTTTTAAAATACGGATGTCGCCTGAAATGTTTTTTAAAGTGTTTTTGTTGATGTTTTGTATGGCGAATCATATCAAGCAAAATGCCCTCTCTGATACCGCGGTCGGCAATCGTAATTTCAGATATCGGAAACGTTTTCAAAAGCGCTTCTATAATCGCACATCCCGAAATGGTTAAATCCGCTTTAGACGGACCGATACATCTGTGTTTACGCCGTCCCGAATCACCCATCGTTTTTATTTTATTAATCACATTTTCAACATCGACACCCGATAATGACAACCCGTCAACCGCCGAACGATTGTATCTCGGCAATCCCAAATGTACCGCCCCCAACACCGTCACGGTACCTGATGTACCGATAACTTGTATTTCCTGATTTTCAATTGCTTCATAAATATGATATTTTGCATCAAATTCCGTTAAAATACCTTCGGTCCGCTCAATAATGGTATTATAGGCCAAATTGGTCATTTCCTGTTTCGGAAACGCTTCGGAAATTGTCACAACGCCATAAGGCAGTGATACAAAACCTTCAATAAATGTTTTGCCTTCTTCCGTCACGCGTGCAAGCGAAATTTCGGTTGAACCGCCACCGATATCAAAAATCAATGCTCTTTTAATATTTCTGTTTAAAAGGGGCAAACAACCGACCACGGCAAGACGAGCTTCTTCCTTTGATGAAATAATTTCCAAATTAAGTCCTGCCTCTTTGTGTACCATATTTAAAAATTCATCTATATTTTTAGCACGTCTGCAAGCCGCCGTTGCCACAAAACGAGAATGTGTAATCGGCGCATATTCGTCCATCACGCTTTTACACACTTTTAAGCTGTTAACGGTGCGTCGCATTGCCGCTTTTGATAACTGATTATCTTTGATAATACCTTCGCCCAAGCGTGTTATTTTAGAAAATGTTTCCACCACATGAAATGAAGTCGGTGTCGGTGTTGCAATAACCAAACGACAAGAGTTTGTGCCAAGGTCTATGGCCGCATAATGTTCAATATCTTTTTCCTTTTTACGTAAAAAAGGCAATTTGTTTCCTTTTTTAAAAACATGTGGCATTTAAGACATCATCTCCGTATGCTGGCGTATTTTATCCCTGAGTGCATCAATACTGACTAAATTTTTATCATTATCTTCAAAATACCAATACGTCCATCCGTTACATGCGGCCGCATTTTGAGATAAAGCCCCCAATTGGTGAATGGAACCCTGAACAACCTCATTTGTTACCGTGCCGTCCGAGCGTACCATAACCTGATGTTTTCTGCCGGCATCATAAAGGACCGTACCCGGTTTCAACAATCCCTGCTCCACAACCGTACCAAAAGGAATTCTGGCTTGTTTTTTCTTTACTGTATATTCCAGTTCTTCGCCTCCGGCCTGTTTAACAGCCTCAAGACGCGCCCGTGCACCGGCCACATACGTTTCATCTTTTTCTATACCTATAAACGAACGACCGAGTTTTTTAGCCACCGCACCGGTTGTGCCCGTTCCGAAAAACGGATCCAATATCACATCGCCAACTTTTGTTGAAGCCATAATAACCCGATAAAGTAAAGCTTCCGGTTTTTGTGTCGGATGCAACTTATGACCATCTTCGCCTTTTAAGCGTTCGCCCCCCGTACAAAGCGGTATCTCCCAAGTGGAACGCATTTGTACACCTTCGTTTAAGGCTTTCATAGCTTCATAATTAAATGTATATTTTGCCTTCGGATTTTTAATTGCCCAAATTAAAGTTTCATGTGCATTTGTAAAACGCGTTCCACGGAAATTTGGCATTGGATTAGTTTTTACCCAAACAATGTCGTTCAAAATCCAAAAGCCCATATCTTGCAAGATTGAACCAACGCGGAAGATGTTATGATAAGAACCAATAACCCACATTGCGCCATCTGGTTTTAATATGCGTTTACATTCACGCATCCAATTGCGTGTAAATTCATCGTATTGTTCATTAGATTCAAATGCGTCCCAATTATCACGCACTGCGCGCGCAGCGGTTTGGTCTTCTGGACGATAAAGAGTTTTTTCACCCAGTTGTAAATTATAAGGGGAATCTGCAAATATGGCATCGATTGATGCATCTGGAATTTTTCTCATGATTTCAATACAATCACCACACAGAATCTGGTTCAGATATTTTTGCATAAAAAGTTCCTCTCTTCCAATTTGGTTTTTGACCAATCTTTTATGCTATTTTACCATATTTTTGGGGTATAAAAAAGCACCTTGCGAATCGATTTGTAAAAAAAACACTTGATTTTTTTGAAAAAAGCATTTTTTTATCATATTCGGTAATAAAATAAAGATTATTTTTGACGCGGAATCGCGAGAAATGTGCGCAGCTGCGCGTTATAGTGCGCGTCGAAATTATTTTTAAAAAAAG
The DNA here is from genome assembly GCA_017645485.1 of Alphaproteobacteria bacterium. Lineage (GTDB taxonomy): Bacteria > Pseudomonadota > Alphaproteobacteria > RF32 > CAG-239 > UBA1254. The sequence goes on from JAGCOI010000157.1 coordinate 8,328, forward strand.
TTTCAATCCACCAATCGTTTGTACGAATAGTTCGCGGTTCATTACAAGTTCCCAATGTTTCACCCATTTGTTTTGCAGCATTTATATCTTCGGTTGTGTTGTGAATTGCGCATAACATGCCGACTTTTTGAAATTTTGATAAAACGATTGGTAATGTTTGTTCATCAAAATATGTCAAAGTGCCGTTGCAATACGCAATATCTGCCGTAATCGGTTCGCAATCCAGAATAGATTTAATCTTTATACGACCGTTATCAAATAATTTTTTTAAGCTGGCTGTTGACCAGCCCCATTTATGTTGTCTTTCTCTCATGTAAAACCAAGATTGGTGTTGGTCTGGGTATTTAACAATATCAATTCCATATGCATCTAGGCCATAATGTATGGCTAAATCAACAACTGCACCAGTTGCGGCACCACAATCAAAAAATGTTTTAGGTTTTGTATTAAATATTTTTTGATATTCATTTGCTAACATTATTGGTGGAACAGAAAACATAATGTAATCACGGCCATCGATACCAGTAAAATTGTATTCCATATATGGGTATTTAATATCGTAATAACATCTCATAATGCTATTTTTTATAATACGTAAAAACATCTTTGTCAAATTGTTTGAAATTCTGCTTTACTTGTGCTTGAAATTTCTCTAACCTTAAGTGTTATGAGATGTCCTTATTGTAATTCTACAGACAGTCGCGTGGCGGATTCCCGCCCAGACAGTGGTGATGCGGTTATTCGCCGTCGTCGTGTTTGTAATCAATGTGGTGCAAAATTTACCACGGTTGAACGTATTCAAATGCGTGATTTGTTGGTTGTTAAAAACAGTGGTAAAACCGAACCTTTTGATCGTGAAAAATTATTCCGTTCAATTAAATTGGCGTGTCGCAATCGTGATGTGCGTGATGAACAGATTGATCGTTTGGTGGCATCAATTCAACGTCGCCTTGAAACGGAAAGTGCGGATGATACTGTCACCAGTGCCCAGGTTGGACAAATGGTTTCTGATTCTTTGTTGAATTTGGATCCAATTGCATTCATAAGATTTGTTTCGGTTTATCGTAAATTTTCACGGGTTTCCGATTTTAAAAAAATTATCAGCCAGATACCAGAGGCTGATGAAAACGCAATCGTATGCAAATTACCAAAGACTTCGTTATTCTGAGAGAGATGATAAAGAAAATATTTGTATTTTTAATGGTGCTGATTTGCCCCCTGGTTTCTGGGGCGATAGAATCTGTCGATATCTTTTCTGACGAAGATGCGGCGACTTATGTTCAAATTTTTATGTTGCAAGATAAAGAAAAAATAGATGCCGCAAAAAAATTAGAGGCGAAATTAAAAGACAAATACCTTATGAATGAGGTTTTATATCAAAGATATGTTTCAAAAACTTATCGCACGCATGGAACCGAATTACAGGCTTGGTTGAAAAAATATTACGATATGCCGGGGGCAGAAAGGTTGG
>JAGCOI010000158.1 GCA_017645485.1 Alphaproteobacteria bacterium
ATAAAGTTGAAAAACTTTCGGAAACGGAAGCACAAAAAATTAAAGATGCCATTTCGGGTATTAACCAATCAATTAAAAAACAAAATCAATATTTTAATTTGTTTGCGGGCGGTAAGAAAAACAGCACCGGCGGCACGTTTGAGGGGGCGCCGAATGTTGATAACGAAGCTTTGGCAAAAAAAATGCAAGATGTGTTTTTAAGAATTGACGATTTGAGTTATTATCGCGAAATTATGAAAACCGTTCCGGTCGGCAAGCCTGTTTTCAATTATCATGTCAGTTCGCCTTTCGGGCACAGGGCAGATCCGTTTAATCGAAAATCGGCGGCGCATAAAGGCGTTGACTTGGCCTCAAACAGGGGTAATATTATAAAAGTTATGGCAGACGGTAAGGTTGTGCGTGCCGAATGGGTAACGGGGTATGGAAATTTTGTGGAAATAGACCACGGAAACGGGTTTAAGACCAGATATGCACATTTAAACAAATCGTATGTTAATAAAGGACAAAGCGTGGAACAGGGAGACGAAATCGGCGAGGTCGGTTCAACCGGACGTTCCACGGGACCGCATTTGCATTATGAGGTTTTATATAACGGTGTGAATGTGGATCCGATGTCGTTTATTAACGCTTATAACAATAAAGGAAAAAAAGTATGAAATTTCGCAGAATGTTGTATTTGAAAATTGCACGTATGAGCAGGGGCTCTAATACGCCGGTGCCGAGTATTATCAGTTTCGGGACTAAAATTAAGGGTAATATTTTAGGCGGTGATGTGATACATGTGGACGGCATGATTGAGGGAAACATTGCATGCGAAGAGTTGATTATCGGCTCAAGAGGGCATATTTACGGGCAGGTTAAAGCCAAAACACTGAGTGTGTACGGTTTTCTGCAGGGGAGTTCTGAGGCGGAAACGGTTATTGTTGCCAAAGGGGCACGTGTGATAGGCGATATTATGCATCAATCGATTGCCGTTGAACCGGGTGCGCTGATTGACGGACGTTGCGTGCGTATGGTAAAAACGGAAAACAAGAGTGACGCATCTTCTAAAACGCAAGATAAATCAGTAAACAAAGCATCTGCTTGATATGGTTCAGAATATTTCAAAATCGGGATTTATTTCAAAAGGGCAGGTGGCATTAAACCGTCGTGCCCGCTTTGATTTTGAAATAAGTGAGACTTTTGTGGCCGGTCTTGTGTTAAGCGGAACGGAAGTGAAATCTTTGCGTTTGGGGCATGCCAACATTAATGATGCGTACGGGGTTGAAAGAAACGGCGAGATTTATATTTCGCAAATGTTTATTGCCGAATATGCCTATAAGGGCTATGAAAGTCACGCAGAAAAAAGGGACAGAAAATTGTTGCTGACAAAGCGTGAAGTTGTTAAAATTATTAATGCTTTGCAGAAAAAAGGGGCAACATTGGTAGCCATGAAATTGTTTTTTGATGACCACGGAAGAGCCAAATTGGAAGTCGGCTTGGGGCGCGGTAAAAAACTTTATGATAAGCGTGAAAGCATTAAAGACAGGGATTGGGAGCGCGATAAAGCGCGGATTATCCGAAACGGGTAAATAAAAACTCCTCGGCTTTTCAAGACAAATCATTTGCATGACAAGTTCTTAAAAAATCCGAGGGGTTTTTGTGCGCTTGAAGCCGATTATTTATTCTCAGCTTCTTTTTTTTCTTCTTCAGTGTTTGCTGACCATTTTAAGGATAGGATAATGATACCTGTAAGGAGTATGCAACCAATCCAAAGCGGCCAATTCAACCAAGTTGCCAAGATTGTGAATAGAATAGCAAGAGCAACATACGCAAAAATGACTGCGAGTAAAGATCTTGCATTTTCATGACCTTTGCCACGTTCTATGATATAACTGGCAAGTACAGCAACAACTAAACTGACCCATAAAGTCAGCATTACATTCTCAGAAAAATTGAATACGGTTTCCATAATTTTTATTTTTTATTTGTTAATATTATTTCCAACTAAAGAAACAAAAATGTATGAAAACACCATATTACTTTTCAAGCACACGGCTAATAAGTGACATAAAGGTTATACATACTAATTTTGTTTCTGAGTCCATTTTACCTCCCCCGCAATTTTTGTCAAGTGTTTTTTTAGGGCGCCGGCAAGGTAGAACTTCAAGAGATTGCCACGCCCTTTCAGGGCTCGCAATGACATGTAGATCCTGAAACAAGTGGAGCGCGACGGCTTTGCCGCTTGCTCTTCTTCGATTCCAGGATGACATTGTAATGCTTGCTCATCTACGATTCCAGCATGACAGGGTGAGGTATGCGCAATGACAGTCGGAGACTTAGGGGATTGCCGCGGCGACAGGGGGTCTAGCAACGCGATGCGTTGCGTCGGTCACTTGGTTTGTAACATCGACGTACTTCGCTTACACGCTCGTTTGTCGATTAACAAACCGTCGCCATTTGTGGTGAAAATAACATTTTGAGGTTATTTTCATCCTCATGCGCAATGACAGTATAGAAAAAGTCGGTCTAGCAATGACAGAATAGAGAGATTCCGGAATCAAGGATGAGTGAGGAGATGCTGGAATCAACGATGAGTGAGGAGATGCTGAAACAAGTTCAGCATGACGAACTCCAACAAGTTCAGCAT
>JAGCOI010000159.1 GCA_017645485.1 Alphaproteobacteria bacterium
ACTTTATTCAGCGCAAACAGTAAAAAATTTAGAAGCCTCTCTTTGTGAGAGGCTTTTTTGATATGAAAAAATTATATTCTTTAATTTATGATGTATAATCGCATCTTAAATAATATATTAGCCGAACACTAGCGACCATGATATTGTATATTCAGATTTTTCTCAAAATCACTTCGTAAATCAAGGTGTGCTGTCTCATTACCTTTTTGATCATACTCCATTTTTTCTTTTGCATCAAGCCAGTGGATGCTCTTAAGATTGCCGTTATCATAACGTTCGTAATGGAAATTACCTTTGTCTTGGAAATCATGTCATTTACCATTTGAAGACCAAATACTTACTTTTCCGTTTTTTCTTTGGAATGTTTTTTTGCCATTGATATCCCATTCACATTCTGTACCATTAGGTAACGATTCTCCTTTGAGACGCCCATTTTCGTGCCACATACGAATTCTGGTTCCTTGCATGACTTTTTCAGATGATAAAACCGGCATAAATTCTAAATGCAGATTTCCATTTTCATGCCACTCGCGTACTGTTGAAACTTCGCATAATTTTTTGCGTCCTGCATCATCTTTCATAAAAGCACCTTGGACAGATGATTCTTTGGCTATACTTCCATTATCGTAAAACCAAATTTCAGAATGTGGTAATAGGATATGTTCTTTGCCTTGTTTCTTATCGGGCTTAATAACTGTTGGCTCCGTTATCATTATGTATGCAACTTGACCATTTGGATACAATGCTTTATTTCCATCTTCCGAAAAAATTATTTGCTTTTCAGTATTTTCGGATGAAAACGCAGATTTAACATTTGTAATCTGGTTTACTTTTTTTTCAGCTTCATTTTGTTGTAAAGTTTGTGCTTGAATTTTATTACCGCCAAACATGCTTGAAACGGTTATTGCCCCGATGAGTGTTGCTTTTTTTACGTCAGCTTTCATTTTTTCGATTCTGTTTTTCTTATCCATTGTCTTGTCCTTTCTGATGTTGGATGATGCTTCCATTTTACCCCCCCATAATTTTTGTCAAGTGTTTTTTTAGGGCGTCGGCAAGGTAGTTTTAAGAGATTGCCACGCCCTTTCAGGGCTCGCAATGACACTCTACACTCGGGAGATTGCCACGCTTTGACTAGCAACGCTTTTAAGCGTTGCGTCGGACACTTGGTTTGTAACATTTCCAAACTTCGCTTGCACGCTCGTTTGTAAATTAACAAACCGTCGCCATCATCGCAAAAAATAACATTTTGAGGTTGTTTTTTTGCTTGATGCGCAATGACGATTAGATGCTGAAACAAGTTCAGCATGACAGTTTTTATGTGGCACAGCGACGAAGGAGATTGCCGCGGCGACAAAGTCGCCTTGCAATGACGGTTTAAGAGGATGACGAGAAAGTTATTTTTTTGCGGTGATAATCTTCAGGGCATCTTCGAAGCTTAAATCAGGCGTACGTTGTTTTGACGGAATGGCATAGTTCGTTTTGCCGCATTTGATATATAATCCGTAACGTCCGGTTGTTAAAACGATATCTTCGCCGGTTGCCGGATTTTTGCCTAAAACTTTTGCCTGAGCTTTTTCTGTGACCTCTTTTAAGATTTCTTCGGCACGTGCTTTGGTGATATTAAATACGGTATCCGAGCCGGTTAATGATTTTGATTCGTTGTAAAGCAAAAATATTTGTTTGCATTCTTTTCTTTTTTTTTCTATATTGAGCTATCATATTTCACATACAGGGAGTTATTTTTCACATGAACTATATAGCTGTTTTAGCCCTTTGGGGTATTATCGGATACCTTTTCGGATCTGTTCCGTTTGGTCTTGTTTTAACGCGTTTGGCCGGCTACGGCGATATCCGTAAAATCGGTTCGGGTAATATCGGCGCCACAAACGTTTTGCGCACCGGCAATAAAACGCTTGCGCTTTTAACCGTTATTTTAGATGCTTTTAAAGCCGGTTTTGCGGCTTATCTTGCTTACCGCTTTGTTTCAAAAGAAGCTTTTTATTTTTTAGGTTATGCCACCACATTTAATGTTTTTGCCTCACTTTTTGCCGGCGTATGCGGTATTTTGGGGCATATGTTCCCTGTTTGGCTTAAATTCAAAGGCGGTAAAGGCATTTCTTCTGCCTTGGGCTTTTTGCTCGTTACCTATTGGCAAATCGGCGTTATTGCTCTTGTTATTTGGCTTGCCATGGCTTTTGCGTTCAGATATTCTTCTTTATCTGCCTTAACGGCGGCCGTTATTGTGCCTTTTGCCACATATTTCATGGCTCCGCCCGTATACACGTTTTTCTATACAATCGTTGTTTTGCTTGTTATTTTTAAGCACCATGCCAATATCAAACGCCTGCTTAAAGGAGAAGAAAGTAAAATTTCTTTTAAGAAGAAAGCTTAAGGTATGAACGAGAGCACCGTTGTTGATTACTTACGGCTTATAAACACGGAAGGCATCGGTCCTTCCTGGTTTTATAAGTATGTTCAAAAATACGGTTCGGTCTGTGAAGCTGTTAAACAGTTATCGCTTACAAAAAATCTTTTTTCAAGTAAAGATGCTCAAAAAGAAATTGAAAACGCTTTCAAACAAAACATTAAGATAATCACTTGCGAAGATAAGCTGTATCCGCCGCTGCTCAAAGAACTTAACGATGCCCCGCCCGTTTTATACGCCAAAGGGCATACGGATTTGTTAAAATATCCGGCAACACTTTCCGTTGTCGGTTCGCGTAATGCTTCCGTTGCCGGACGTAAAATTGCCTCCCGTATTGCATACGATTTAACAAATGCGGATGTTTTAGTCATTTCCGGCATGGCTCGCGGTATTGATTCCGCCGCACATAAAGGCGCCCTATATGCTCAAAACACTAAAGGACCGACCATTGCCGTACTCGGCACGGGTATTGATGTTTGCTATCCTGAAGAAAATATCGAACTATACGAACAAATTGCCGACCAAGGTCTTTTAATATCCGAATTCAGGCTTGGCGAGAAGGCAAATATTTCAAATTTTCCGCGGCGTAACCGCATTGTCGCGGGACTTTCGCTCGGTACACTCGTTGTTGAAGCATCACTTAATTCAGGCTCTCTGATTACGGCACGTCTTGCCTTGGAACAAGGCAAAGATATTTTTGCCGTTCCTGCCTCTCCTTTTGAAAATAAGGCGGCAGGTTGCAATAAACTGATTAAAGAAGGTGCCGTTTTAACCGAAAATGCCGATGACATTTTACAAACCTTGGCTTTAACGCAAACACACACCTTAAAAACATCGCAAAAAGCAACTCTTGCACCGAAATCTCTTGACTTTGAAAAAAAAGAAGTCATTATGCAAAAAACAAAAAGCGCCGATAAGGAAAACGGTGATATTTTGCAAACAATCGGTGTGTCGGGCATTGAACAAGATGAATTGATACGCCATTTAAATATGCAAACAAGCGCCGCTTTGGTTAAAATAACGGAACTTGAACTGGAAGGTATACTTCAAAAACAAAACGGCAGCTTTTTAATGCTAACAAAAGAAGGATTGGAAAAAATCAAATGAAACTCGTTGTGGTTGAATCTCCGGCAAAAGCAAAAACAATCAATAAATATCTCGGCTCGGACTATAAGGTTTTAGCCAGTTTCGGACATATCAGAGATTTGCCTTCAAAAGACGGCTCCGTTAATCCCGATAAAGATTTTTCCATGACGTGGGAATTAAGCACAGGCGGAAAAAAGCGCTTAAACGACATTATAACGGCCTTAAAAGATGCAGACACGCTTATTTTAGCCTCCGACCCTGATAGAGAAGGAGAAGCCATTGCATGGCATATTTTAGAAGAATTAACGGCAAGAAAAAAAATACAAGGCAAAAAAATAGAGCGCGTTGTTTTCCACGAAATTACAAAATCAGCCGTTACCGAGGCCATTAAAAACCCGCGCCGGATTGATGAAAATCTTGTTTCGGCCTACATGGCGCGCCGTGCACTTGATTATTTGGTCGGTTTTACTTTATCTCCCGTTTTGTGGCGAAAACTCCCCGGCTCAAAATCCGCCGGACGCGTTCAAAGCGTTGCCCTTCGTTTAATTTGCGACCGCGAAAATGAAATTGAAAACTTTAAATCGGAAGAATATTGGACCGTTGATGTTGATTTGGTTTCTCAAAATAAGGCTCTTATTCCCTCACATTTAATCAACTTAGACGGTAAAAAGCTTGAAAAATTCGATTTAAATTGTGAACAAAAGGCACTTGAAGCCAAAGAAAAGATTGAGGCTCAAAATTTTCATATTGCCTCTGTTGAGCGCAAAAAGGCAAATCGTTATCCGGCACCGCCTTTTACAACATCAACGCTTCAACAGGAAGCCGCTCGAAAATTGCGTTTTTCCGCAAAAAAAACCATGCAACTTGCTCAAAAGCTTTATGAAGACGGTTATATTACTTATATGAGAACGGATGCCGTCAATCTTTCAAACGAAGCGATTGCGGCATGCCGTCAGGCAATTGAAAAATATTTCGGTGCATCATATCTTCCGAAAGAACCCAAAATATATAAAACAAAATCAAAAAATGCCCAAGAAGCACATGAGGCCATTCGTCCGTCGGATGTGATGAATACACCCAAAAAGATGGAAACAAAACTTGACGGCGATTCGCATAAACTGTATGAGCTGATTTGGAAACGTACGGTGGCTTGCCAGATGTCGGCTGCGGTTTTAGATAAAGTCACAATAGATTCGGTTTCATCGGATAATTTGATTTTGCTTCGCGCAAACGGACAGGTTATTGCTTTTGACGGCTTCTTAAAACTATATCAGGAAAGCACAGATGATTCTTCGGAAGATGATGACAACCGCATTTTACCGAATGTTACGGAAGGCGAAAACGTTGATAAGGGCGATATTAAAACCGAACAACACTTTACCGCACCGCCGCCGAGATTTACCGAAGCCAGCTTGGTTAAAAAGCTTGAGGAACTCGGCATCGGGCGTCCGTCAACATACGCGTCTATTATTGCCGTTTTACAAGAACGCAAATACGTTAAGGTTGAAAAACTTCGTTTTATTCCGGAAGACAGGGGGCGGATTGTAACGGTCTTTTTGGAAAACTATTTCAAAAAATATGTTGAATATGATTTTACCGCACAGCTTGAAGAATTTTTAGATGATGTGTCAAACGGAAAAATGGATTGGAAAAAACTTCTTTCGGGCTTTTGGGCTAAATTCATTAAAAATGTGGATTCGGTCGCTCCGCTTAAAGTGGCAGATGTGATTGAAACGATTGACAGCGTTTTGGCACACCATCTTTTCCCCGAAAATAAAGACGGTACTGATCCGAGAATTTGCCCTGAATGCCATAAGGGCAAATTAAGCGTGAAGCTCGGTAAATTCGGTGCTTTTTTGGGTTGTTCAAACTATCCCGAATGCAAATACACAAAGCCGTTAACGGATACGGCAGACGAAGAAACCGAAAACACCTCAAACTCTCAAGAATCTAAACCCGATGATAAACTCTTGGGCGTATATAAAAAATTAAATCTGTATTTAAGAAACGGCCGTTTCGGTTATTATATCCAACTTGGTGAAGATGCCACAGCTCTAACGGAAAAACCTAAGCGTGTTCCGTTGCCGAAATTTATTAAACCGGAAGATTTAACAATTGAACAGGCACAAACGCTTATTGATTTGCCGAAAGATTTAGGCGACGGTATTGAGGTTAATATCGGCAAATTCGGTCCTTATATTAAACAAGGCACAAAATCAAAATCATTAACCGGCTCGGATACTGTTTTTAATATAACCAAAGCACGTGCCGAAGAAATCTTAAAAGAGGTCACAGAAAAAGCTCAGGCAAAAGTTTTAGGCAAAAATCCGGCAACCGGCGAAGATATCGTTTTAACAACCGGACGCTACGGATTATATATCAAATGCGGCAAAACGAACTATGCCATTCCGCCAAAACAGCGCACGTCTGATTTAAGCTTGGATGACGCACTTAAAATCATCAGCGCAAAAAAATAAAAATTTTCAGAGTTCAGATTAAAAGATTTATCGCAGGTCAATATAAATATTTAACAAACCGTGATAAAATTGCTTTGCAAAGGCATTTAATTTATTTGCCAAGCATTTTTAATGTGTTTAATTTTAAGGCCGGAAACGAATACGGCATCAAAACGGATATCATATTTTTGATATTGTTTATGGCGGGCAATATAAAATTTGGCGGCGTTGATAATACGTTGTCGTTGGGCCGGTTTTATGGCATAGAGAGCGCCTTCAAGGGTTTGGCGTTCTTTGACTTCAACAAAAATAAGCCTGTGAGCTTTTAAGGCTATGATATCAATCTCGCCTGCGGTGGTGCCTTTGCCCGTGATAAAATTTTTTTCTTGAATGGTATAGCCCTTAAGGCGCAAAAGCATTCTTGCATAAAATTCGGCAAAATGTCCTTTTTGTTTTTTATTCATCTTTTATTTTTAACCCCAAAGCATAAACATCGCTTTTTTTGGCGCCGCTTAACAGGGCAACTTCGGCAACGGCCTGTTTGAAAGGCATTTGTTTTAATTTGTTTTTGAGTTCCGTTTTTATATCTATATTTGCTTTTGTTTGTTGCGGTGGGGCGACGAGCAGGACGATTTCGCCTTTCGGCGGACAGTGCTCAAAATGTGCAATTAATTCTTCGGCGGTGCCGTTGACGCATTCTTCATAAACTTTTGTGATTTCGCGTGCGACGGCAATTTCGCGACCGGCAAAAAAGTCTTTCATAGTTGAAAGGGTGGTCACCAGCCTTGGTGCCGTTTCGTAAAAAATAAGAGTTGTATTAATGTTGCAAAGTTCGGAAAATAAATTTTGACGGGCTTTTTGTTTGTTTTCGATAAAACCGGCAAATAAAAAACGATTTGAGGGTAAGCCCGATAATTGCAGGGCGGAAATGACGGCG
>JAGCOI010000160.1 GCA_017645485.1 Alphaproteobacteria bacterium
AAAAATATGGAAAAATCTATTGTTATTTTAGGCAGTGTGTTGTTCTCTTTTTCAACACAAGCCGCAACCACATGTCCGGTTGAGGAGTGTATGTCATGCGGAACCGATTGTTTGGCATATGTCACAACTCTTTATGACCAATCCGGTCAAAACTTAACTTGGGCGAACGGGCAACCGCAACAAAAATTAACCATTATCGGCACAGGACAAATGACAAAGTTTAACGGTATTACAAATACACCAAGCGGTAATACTCATGGCTCAACAGCACCATGGGAACCGTATTGGAATACTGTTAAAGAAATTGATATATCAGGTGTTGAAACCATCGGAGACTTAGCTTTTCGCCATTTTAAGAAAGTAACCGACATCACAATGGATGATTCTGTTCATACCATAGGATATGGCGCCTTTGATTATTTACCAAACATTCAAAACATTAATCTTTCCAATACTTTAACAACTATTGATCGACACGCTTTTATGTATACCCCTCTCAAAGATCTTGTAATACCGGCATCTGCGACGCAAATCAGTGGTAGTATTTTTGATCATGCAAGCATTCAGTCGTTATATTGCGCTGAAAATCAAATGGCTTTATGCCGGGAACTGCTTGCAAATAGTGGTTATACGGAGGAGCAAATTAACGATAAGCTGAAAGCATACGAAAATCTTGGCGGACAATATATGTATCAGGGAAAATTTTATGCAAACCCGAATGATATCTTAAACAGTAAAAACATCAAAAAGCGCATTTATACGGTGCAAGAAGCATTGAAACTCTCAAACAAAGATAAAAACACCTTCAAAATCAGATATAAATAATCAGTGTCTGCGCTTTGAATTTTTGCGCGCTTTGGGTTTATAAGAAAATAAATTCTCGTCTATCGATTCATTGGTATGCATATCGTATAAAGACAACGTGACTTCAACACTTTGCGGATCTATTATTTTCCATTGTTTTAATTCAAAAGGTTTATTTGAAAACACAAGGGTAATAGGCCCCATATCTTTTTCTTTGGTATATTCAAGCGTAACCGTTGTTGAACCCGCATCTTTGTAAAAATCCGTCACTTTTAAGATTTTGCCGTCTATCTTGATTGTATCCGTTAAAATCTTTGTACCCGGCACATCATCATAGTCTATATTGGTGATTTGGTCCAATTCTTTATCATGAAAAACAATTTCTTCGGTGTTACCGACAATCAACACATCTGTCGGCGGTGCATACTCCATACGAATTTTGGAGGGTTTTGAAATATACAGTTTGCCTTCCGATGTTGCCCCGTTTGAAGCCATTTGCACAAAATCTGCTTTTATAGTGGTAATATTGTTTAAATAATCTTCAATTTGTGCAACATCTTGCGTTGTTTGCGCATTTGCAAATGAAGCATAAAACAATATTAAAAATAACCATTTTTTCATATTTTTAACCTCGCATCATTCCTTAAAGAACGTATTGGATTTCGGAAAACCGAACGGTACGAGTTTTCCGGCCTGTGCGCGATGTCCGAGCCACGCCAACAAATCTTTTTCAACGGCAATGCCTCCGGAACGATTATATGAAAAACCGACATTTGAATCAAAAATTTGAATATCCGTTAAATGCGCATCTTTATATTTTTGCAAAGTTACACCTCTGCCCCGTGCCATCATCGGTATTTCTTCGGCCTTAAAAATCAGCAATTTTCTGTTTTCGCCGACCAACGCGACCATATCGCCGGTTATTTTTCTGCAAAACACGGCTTTTTCACCGTCAGCTAAATTCATAATCTTACGCCC
>JAGCOI010000161.1 GCA_017645485.1 Alphaproteobacteria bacterium
AAAAAAATTCCAAAGTGGGAGCCGTAAAACTGTCCGAGACAGACTCTTTTATTCGTCGCAAAATGCGCTTATTTCAAGAACTCCCGATACAGGAGTTAATTTCCTCGGATAAGTGTCTTACGGACACCGTAGCCATTTTGACTACTACTTCATTATGGCATATTTACCAAAAAATATCAAGCAAAAAATTTTCAAAAAAGACTTGATTTTTTTTATAAAGCAGTGTATAGCTTGTTTCCGTTAACCGGCGGCTCGGGCTAAAAGGCATGCCTGACTGCTTGAAATCAATCCATTTATTTAAAAAGGAATATGATAAAATGCCAAAATTAAAAACAAAAAGTTCCGCGAAAAAGCGCTTTTCGGCGACAAGTACCGGAAAAATCAAAAAGAACGCTGCCTTTAAAAGACACCTCCTCTTTAATAAGGTTACCAAAATGAAAAGACACGCCAGAGGCACATCGCTTTTGTCCGAGTCTGATTCGAAAATTGTTAAAAAGTTTTTACCGTATTTATAAGGAGGATTTGTTATGTCACGTATTAAAAGAGGTATGACCGCACACGCTCGCCACAAAAAGATTTTATCAATGGCGAAAGGTTACAGAGGTCGCAATAAAAACGTATTCAGAGTTGCTGTTGAAAAAGTTGAAAAAGGTTTGCAATATGCCTACCGTGATCGCCGCGCGAAAAAGAGAAGTTTCCGCGCTTTGTGGATTCAACGCATCAACGCTGCCACACGTTTGCATGATATGACTTATTCTCGATTTATGAGCGGGCTGATCAAAGCCGGTATTGAGCTTGATCGTAAAGTTCTCGCCGATATCGCTTTGAAAGAGCCCAAAGCTTTTGCTAAGCTTGTAGATTCTGCCAAAGCAGCTCTTAATAAATAAAAAAGTAAAAGTCATTAAATTAAAAAGAGTTATCTTGGCAAATCAAGATAACTCTTTTTATGTTAAACAAGGTGTTAAAATGGAAAATATAAACGATTTACAAAACAAAATCATTGCCGATATTCAAGCGGCGTCTGATTTAAAAGCTTTAGATGAAGTGCGTGTCAGCGCACTCGGGAAAAAAGGTTTAATTACCGAAGAAATGAAAACTTTGGGCGCAATGGAAGCTGATGCGCGCATTGAAAAGGCCAAGGAATTAAATATTCTCAAAGCCGCTGTCGAAAAAGCCCTTGATGAACGTAAGGCTCTTTTGGAAGATGCCGCTTTAAATGAAAAATTAAAACAAGAAACCATAGATGTCACCATGCCTGTTCGCCCCGAAACGCAAGGTCGTATTCACCCCATTTCCAAAGTGCTTGAAGAAGTCATTGCCATTTTCGGTCAAATGGGGTTCGAAGTTGCCGAAGGACCGGATATTGAAGATCAATTTCATAATTTTAACGCCTTAAACATGCCCTTAAACCATCCGGCGCGTCAAATGCAAGACACGTTTTATATCAATCACGATAAAGATAACTCTTTTAACATTGAAGATGCCTACGTCGTACGCACGCAAACATCGGGCATTCAAATCCGCACGATGGAAGTTAAAAAACCGCCTATCCGCATTATTGCGCCGGGCCGCACTTATCGCTCCGACATGGATGCCACACACACGCCGATGTTTCATCAGGTAGAGGGTTTGGTCATTGATAAAACAACCACATTGGCACAATTAAAAAGCTGTTTATACGATTTTGTAAAAGCCTTTTTTGAGCTGGATAACATTCCGGTACGTTATCGTCCGTCATATTTTCCGTTTACCGAACCTTCAGCCGAAATGGATATCGGTTGTCTTAAAACAAAAACGGAACTTAAAATCGGTGCAGGCAACGACTGGTTAGAGATTTTAGGTTGCGGCATGGTTCATCCGAATGTTCTGCGCGCCGGCGGTATCGACCCCGATGTTTATCAGGGTTTTGCTTTCGGCATGGGGCTCGACAGATTGGCCATGCTTAAATACGGCATACCTGATTTACGCACATTTTTCGAAGCCGATTTACGCTGGCTCAAGCACTATGGATTCGCCGCACTCGATTTTGCATCATTAACGGGCGGCTTAAGCAACAACGGAGGACTTTTACGATGAAATTCACATTATCTTGGCTTAAAGAGCATTTAGAAACAAATGCGGATTTAAACACCATTCTCGAAACCTTAACAAAAATCGGCTTAGAGGTTGAAGAAGTTTACAATCCGGCCGAAAACTTAAAAGGATTTATCACGGCAAAAGTTGAAAATGTCGTTATGCACCCCGATTCGGACCATCTTCACATCTTAACGGTTAACACGGGCAGTCAACAATTACAGATTGTCTGCGGTGCGCCGAATGTCAAAGACGGTTTAATCGGCATTTTTGCACCTGTCGGCACCAACATTCCTTGTTATAACGAAACCCTAAAAGCTTCCAAAATTCGCGGTGTGGAAAGTCAAGGCATGATGTGCTCCGAAAAAGAACTTTGTGTCGGTCAAGACCATACCGGCATCATCGAACTGCCG
>JAGCOI010000162.1 GCA_017645485.1 Alphaproteobacteria bacterium
GCCCCGCATCATCCAGCGCCAACTGCAAAAAATACGCGCTTATATGGGGTTGTCCGAAAGCGTTACCCCGCATGCGCTCCGCCACTCCTTTGCCACACAACTTTTAAGTGAGGGATGTGACTTACGTTCCATTCAGGAGCTTTTGGGGCATAAATCGCTTGCAACCACCGAACGCTATACAAATGTTTCTCTTAAAGCCTTACATAACGAATACGAAAAGGCGTATCCAGATGATACCACTGAAAACAAAAAAGAGGCCGATTAAAGAGCCTCTTTTTATTTTATCATTTTCAAAGAAAAAACTTACTTTAATTTTTTCTCAACGAATTCCTCATGCTTTTTTGATTTTTTATCATACTTTTTCAAAACCAATTTTTCAGGATGAGTTCTCGGATTCTTTTCCGCAAGATAAAATGTGCCCGTACCGGCGCTGCTCTCTAATTTTACTTTTACTTTTACTGCTTTTGCCATTTTTACATACTCTTTTTAATGAAAGTTAATTAAACATTTGAGCGTAATATACATATTTTTCGCCCCTTGTCAATAAGTTTTTTATCAAATGTTCCTTTTGCCCGTTATCGCAATTTTTTCCATCACTGCTTTCCTGATTTCTATAAACCCGTTTTCAAATACAAAACGGCTCTGTCAATATCTTCCTCTTTTGAAAAGCGATCTTCCCCGTCGCAGTTTTCGCTTTCCGATGTGCATATTTGCGGACTTAACCCTATTTTATCTATTTTCAAACCCGACGGCGTGTAAAAATACGTACTGGTAACCGCCATTGCTCTGTCTTTATCCATTTTTTTAACATCTTGCACACTGCCTTTACCGTATGTTTTTGTGCCGATTAAAACAGCTCTGTTTTGCTCAAAAAGCGCCCCTGCCAAAACTTCCGCAGCCGATGCCGTCAATCCGTCAACCAAAATAACCATCGGCTTAGAGGCCGTCATATCTCCTTTACCAGCCAAATAATATTGAGGTGCACCGTTTTCATCGGATAATGTATAGGTAATAATCCCCTCGTCCAAAAACAAATCGGCAATTTTAATCGCCTCATTTAAAAAACCGCCGCGATTACCTCTTAAATCCAAAATAATACCTTTACACTGCGAGCATTCAAACACGGCTGTTTTCACCTGTTCCGAAATATCTTTTTTAAATGTTACGATTCGCATAAGCAAAATATTATCAATCACACGCGAGGCAAACGGCCGTTTTATTTTAAGTTTTTGTTCCTGACCATCTTCCGAAAAAACGGAAAAATACCGTGAATGCCCATCCAAACCGTTTAACACGGCATTTGCAAATCTGTCCGGCATTTCAAAATCGTGCACCTCAATTTTTGTGCTCTGTTCTGCCGCCTGTGCAATCACTTTTTTACAAAAATCGGCCCACACATTTAAGGCCGCTTTTTCTTCGGGCATCTCAAATTGTTTTATTGTTTTGCCGTTTTTTTTCAAATAAAGCACTTGTTCATCATCTTCAATCAAAATTAAACCATCTGTCTCAGACAGGGTTTTAAGGCCTTTAAGCGCAATTTCTTTATTTGAAATCTGATTAACATAATCTTGCGCCACCGCTTCAAAAACTTCGCTTATCACATCCGATTGTGCCAAAGCCGACATACTTTGAAACATCAAAAACAGAATCAATCCAAACACCGTTTTTTTCATTTTTACCTCATATCTCAAAAGTTGCGACAAGCGCCGTATGGTCCGAAGGTTTTTGTTCGGCTCTCAAAGATTTATCCGGCACACATGTTTTAAGTTTTTCAATCATCAACGGTGAACACATCAAATAATCTATTCTAAGCCCGAAATCATTATGAAAAGCCACTGTCCCATAGTCCCAATACGTATAACCGGACATAGCCGGATTAAGCACGCGGTATGCATCATAAAACCCTAAATATTCAACGGCTTTTAAGCG
This sequence comes from Alphaproteobacteria bacterium, assembly GCA_017645485.1. Classification (GTDB taxonomy): domain Bacteria; phylum Pseudomonadota; class Alphaproteobacteria; order RF32; family CAG-239; genus UBA1254. The sequence goes on from JAGCOI010000162.1 coordinate 1,930, forward strand.
TTTTTTAACTGCGCTCTGAAACAGGGCATCTTGCATAAAAGCATCCGGATTATAAACATCTTGAGCACTTAAAATAACGTTAAAATCACCGCCCAAAACAATTTTATCGTTTTGCATTTTCATTTTCTTGACATGCGCATAAAATGCATCCATAAACCGCAACTTCTTTTCATAATTGGCACTGCCGACGGGATTTCCGTTCGGCATATAAACCGATGCCACCGAAATCTCGCCGATTTTAACTTCCAAATATCTTGCCTCATCTGCCGAAAATCCGGGCAATTTTTCATGGCAAACATCAATTTTGTTTTTGCTTAACACCGCAACACCGTTATACCCTTTTTGCCCGACGAGGCATGCATTGTATCCGACCGCATTTATTTCAAAAAACGGAAAATCATTGTATTGCGTTTTAATTTCCTGAAGCAATAAAACATCAGGCTCGTTTTTTTTAAGCCATTGCATAAGCAAAGGCAGTCTGGCATTGATTGAATTGATATTAAACGTTGCAATTTTCATAAGTCGAGTGTATGCAAAAAAAATTATAATTTCAAGCCCGATATTAAATGATTATAAAGTTTTTTAAGCTATTCTGACCGCAAATCAGACAGAGGAAAAAATGAAAGAACTTTTTAACGATCCGAAACAAGAAGAATATTTAAGTGAATTCAAACAAAAAATTGCACAGGAAATGCAAGAAGATATAGAGCGTCGCAAACGTGATTTGGAACGTTCGCGCAACGGTTTTATCGGCGCGCTTGCCGGTATTGTGTTGGCTTTTCTTGTCAGCTGGTTTTTATTGCTTCCTCACTTCGGTTTTCAGTCAAATAAAGAAATCCCCGTTATTCGCCGGCCGATTTTACCCGTTAAAATCCAACCCAACGATCCGGGCGGTATGGAAATTCAAAATCAGGATAAAACCGTTTATGCGCTTGTCGAAAAAAATGAAGAAAAAGATACCGTGGTCGAAAGTCTGCTTCCCGAACCCGAACAACCGAAAATGCCTGTTATTTCGGCTGACAACACAATATCCGAAACTTTTACTTCAAGCTTCAACACCGAATTATTAAAGGTTATTAACACAAGCGCAACCGAACATGTCAATATTCCGGCAAAATTACCCGTTATAGACGTTCAGGTTGTTAAAACAAACGAACCGTTAACCGTTAAAGAACAAAAAACCGCAGAACCGACGCAACAAAAAACAGAGCAAGATAAAAAAGAAGCTTTGCCTGTTTTGCAAAATAAAAAAGAACCTTTGCCTGCAGTTCAACCGACCGCCCAAAAAACCGAACAAATTACGTCGCAAAAACCGACCGAGCCGAACAAACCCGCACAAACACCGGCAAATTCCGGTTCTTAGTGTGTTCAGTTAATGGCCTCAAACAATAAAAACGCCATCGAGCAAAGTTATATCACCCTTCAAAAACAATATCCGGTTATTGCCTCTCTTGTTTATCAAATCAAAGCTGAAGCAGACGGATTATACCGCCTTAAAGTCGGTGCTTACAAAACAAAAAGCGAAGCCGAAGCACTTTGTGCCAAAATCAAAAGCGCCGGCGGAAACTGTTTGGTCAAAGAAAAATGAAACAAATTTTAGCCGCCATACTTTCCACTTCTCAACAAACCTTAACAGACGGCGAAAAATATCTCTTTGAGCGTGCCAATCCGCTCGGTGTTGCCTTATTTGCCCGCAATCTTAAAAACAAAGAGCAGGTCAAAAGCTTAATTAACAGCATCAAAGAAACCGTCGGACGCGATGACGTCTTAATCGCCTTAGACCAAGAGGGCGGCAGAGTAAACCGCCTTTTAAATGCGGGTTTTTCAAATTATGCTTCTCAATCTTTGCTTTCAAAAATCGGCAACAAAAAAATCCTTAAAGCGCACGCTCAACTGATTTCTTCGGATATGATTGAAGTCGGTGCCAATTTCAATTTTGCCCCTGTTCTTGATATTGAATACAATAACACCACAAGTGCCTTAAAATCACGCACATTTTCTTCTAAACCGGCTGTTGTTTCCGAATACGGGCGCATTTTATGGCAAACGTACGCACAAAACGGCATATGCCCTTGCATCAAACACTTACCGGGCCACGGACGAGCCGCTTCGGATCCTCATTTGGGACTGCCTGTTATCCCCGCTTCGCTTGCTCAATTAAGCACCGATTTTGCACCTTTTATCGCAAACAAAGATTGCCCTGCCGCCATGACGGCACATATTCTGCTTCCCGAGGTTGACGCGCACAATCCGATAACCATGTCAAAATCCGGTGTTCAAAAAATCATTCGCGGTCTTATCGGTTATCAGGGTTTTTTAATTTCGGATGCCTTGGAAATGGGCGCCTTAAAAGGCAACATTGATGAGCGCGTCTCCGCTTCGCTTGATGCCGGTCTTGATGCCGTGTGTTATTGCATGGGTGATATCGAAGGGTTGCAGGCCGTTGCCGATACCAAGCGCTTTTTAAGCGATAACTCGTTGCAACGTTTTGAAAATGTTCGAAAAATTTTAAAAACACACAGTCCGCAAACAAATATTGATTTTTTGAAACAAACGTATTATTCTAAACTCAGTCTGTTCAAAGAAGATAGCGTTGATTATGACGCAACAGAAGTTTTGTTTAAAATGCAAAAAGGAGAAAAATAAATGTTTACTTGGTTACTTGTTATCATCATTGTTGTTCTTATCTTTAATGCCGATAAAATGCCTGCTTGGAAAAAAGATTTGAAAAAATTGTCTCAACAAGGTTGGGAAATGGCAAAAAAAGGCACAGCAAAAGCTCAAGCCAAAATTGCCGAAGCAAAGAAAAACAAAGAAGCAAAAGCAAAAAAAGAAGAATCTAAAAAAGAAGATTAATTCTTAAGTTTTTATTCTTTAAGGCCGCATTTTACGCGGCTTTTTTTTATCGCCTAAAGTTCTTCTTTTTTTTCAGATATGCCGAGAATATGTATATAGCGCTGTTATAAAAAGGAGAAAACAATGGTCAGACACATCGAAAAAACTTCATTAAATGCTTCGCGTTGCAAATGCTTAAATTGCCCGTCATATTCAACGGTCTGCAAAATAAAAAACGCTCATCAAAACACCGACAAACCCTCAAAAGATTTAGCCGAACGCACGCATTACGAAAAAATGTTTTGTGCTTTTGAAAAAAGCAATTGCATCCACTTAAATAAAGGGTGTATCTGCCAAACATGCGAAATTTTTCAGGCTTACGGTCTAAACAAAAACACTTATTGTCTGCACACGGGCGGTATTAAATAATGCGTTCTCATCGTACAAATTCTCATTTTCCGTCCGATTTACTTCACATTTATCATCAGGCGGATGTAAAAGCACAATCCATACCCGATATAAACGAAAAAATTTCGGTTTATCAAAATGTTTTGGATTTCTGTGCCAAATCAGAAAAATGTATCAACAATCAAACCGTCAAAACGCAACAAATTCTTTATTGGACATATCTGCACATCGGCGATTTGTTTATTCAAAAAAACTTGGATGTTTTTGAACAAACCAATTTAATGCAGGCATTGCAGGCCTATCAAAATGCGCTTGAATTTGCAGATGACAATCAGGAACAACTCAATGTTTTAACCAAAATACGAGATATCTACCACCGATTCGACAATCACAATATGGCGGTTAAAACATCCGTTCAAATGGCAAATCTTGTTGATGATGCCTTAAAAATCGACATGTTTTTAAGATTGGCCGATCAATCCGTTTCAAAAGAAGAAGAGGTTTATTTTTTGGAACAAGCCTTAAAATTTGTGACCGAAGAAAAAATATCAACGCTCAAACAATGCGAACATACTTTGGAAATTTGTGCACGACTCTTGAAAATTTATGAAAAAGCGGGGCAAAAAGCAGATATGACACGCATTTACAACATTCAAAATCAAGCACACCGTATTATGCCGACACAATACATATAAAAAAGATGCTTTCATTTAAGAAAGCATCTTTTTTTTCATACTACGATTTGTAGTCTTTCCGGTCCATCACTTGGGCAATACGATAATACCACCCCTTCCACACGATTTGAACCTGATCTCCTACATGAAGGCCCTCAGAATCTCCGCCATATATGGCGTTGAACTTCTTACCGTCCTTTTCAAACTCACAAAGGAGACCGCCTTCTTCGTCCGTAAATTCGGCTATAATCGTGGCCGGACCTTCATACACATCATTATCGGGCGTATTGATACGCATATAATGACCGGCAATTCCGCATATCGCGGCAATCACCAACACAAGAATAAGAACCGTACTCATTTTTTCTTGTTTTTTTTGTTTTTACTTCTGCCGCCTGCCAGCACCATCACCGACATAGCCGCAATAAATATTACAAAC
>JAGCOI010000163.1 GCA_017645485.1 Alphaproteobacteria bacterium
CATTGACAAGAATTTTTTTTTCTTTATATTAAATATAACTTTTACAGATAAACAATTACAGGAGTTAAAGTTATGAAAAAGACATTAAGCACATTAGGTGTTTTGGCACTTTTAACCGCTTGTCAGGCGGATATCGGCTCGAATCAATACGGCACAAGTTCTGTCAGACAGGCCGCAGCCGCCAGTCCCTGTTCGGTTATCAGTGTACGTCAGGTCAATGTTAAGTCCGATAACAATGCCGGTATGATTTTAGGTGCCTTGGCGGGCGGTGTCGGAGGCTATGCCATCGGCAGCGGCAGTACGGCACATAATTTAGGTGCTATCGGCGGTGCCGCATTGGGCGGTTATGCCGGCGACAAAGCACAAGGTGCTCTTTCATCTCAAACAGGCTACGAATATGTCGTACGTCTTGATAACGGCCAAGTCATGACCTTAACGCAAGGCACCGATGTTTTACTCTCACCGGGTCAAAGATGCATGATTTTACTTGGTGATCCGTCAAGACTTATTCCTTACTAAACAAACAAAATTTTAAAGCCTCCGAAACGGAGGCTCTTTTTTTTATTATCAAACGCATCAAACCGAAATTTAAGAACCTTGAATTTTCTGTTCTTTTGCATATCTTTCCATATACTCGGTTGCAGGCCCGAGTTTACGAGGATGAATATTCGGCGAACCTAATAAAACTTTTGCGCCCTCTTCTGCATTGCGATGTTCATTTGTTTCTTTTTGATGTTTTTTAATTCGCTTAAGTGCTTCTTTTGCTTTTAATTTGTTACCCTCTATAATAAGACGTGCTGTCGTCAAACCTTTTAAGGCCAATCGTTTGGCAACATTTGCCAAGTTTCTCTTAATGCTGAAATCCACCGCACGCGCATTTTCAAATTGATACACGTCGTGTTGAACGGCCCTTAAAAGTTTCATCATTGTACCGACTTCAACGGGGGTTCCTGCCAATTCATTGGCAACATTCGGATACGAATAAACAAGCGAAAGGGGCAATAAAGGCTTAAATTCTTCAGGATATTTACCGAGTTTGGAATCAAATCTCCCGCCTGCAGATACGCGATAGGGATGCGCCATGCAGTTTCCAAGAATAATATCCTGTGCAATTCCCTCCAAATTATCGTATGAAAGAAATCTGTCATGCGCATCTTTACTTCTCGGAACAGCCGGCATAACAAAGTTTGTTGATTTAACTTTACCTTCTTTTTCCATTTTGTTAAATGCAAACGAAAATTCGGAAGCAATTCTTTTTTGGTAAGCCGGATATCCGAACATAGCAAACGAAACTTCTTCTTTATCCTTGAAAAATTTATTTCTTATTTCGGCTAAAAGCTGCGTATTATCCTCAGTCGAAGTATCATTTGGTGTAACCAAGCACTCTTGCAAAATTTCTTCCGGCAAACCGAGTTTGCGACAATAACGCACATACATTTCCACCTCACTGCCGGTATTAAATTGTAAACTTTGGTCACTAAAATCCGTATTTCCTTGATTATCATACAACCCTAAGAAGACTAATTTTTTCGGTTTACCCGTCTTTTTCAAATCGGTCAACCATGCCTCAATTGCCGGTTCTGCAGATCCGGGATGCCCCGAAAACACGACAAAAGCATCTGTTTTAGGCGGCAGATTTTCATAATCGGCGCACACGATTTTTTTATCATAACCTTCATATTCTATCACTTCACCGTCTTTAACCGCGCCCATCTCTTCGGCTTTTAAAACAACTTCTTTTTCTTTATCGGTTAAAGAAAACTTGAGTACATCTTCATTTTTGGATGGGTGTGATTTTTTCACAATATCCGCGGCTTGACGTAAATTAAAATTCGGAGAATCCATCAAAGACTTAATATATTTCATATCTTCAACATAAGCCTTAAAATAGCGTTCATCAGCCCAACCGCGCTCGGCAAGTTCCGCCTGATAATTTTCAAACTTAAGTTCTTTCCCGTCCAAAAAATCACGCACAATTTGTTCATAGACGGTTGGTTGATATTGAGGTTTTTCTAAAGGCATTGTGTCATCTCCTGAATGTTTTTTTGATATTCTAATCATATAATTAAATTTTGTCAACAAGTTTATACAAAAAAATTCCCCCAAATGACATTACTGTCAATTTGAGGGGAGCTTTTTAACAATCAAGTTTTTTGGCCATCTGCAAGGCAGTCGACTTCTCAAACTCTTCATCGGTCGGGTCATCGACGTTGATACCGGCAGCAATATCTGCCAAAATGGCACGTGCAATGCAAATCGGTACATTTTCCGTCACACCCCAAACCTCAGCTCTGAGATCTTTCTTAAGGTGTAGGTTGTAGAACTTCATTCCAAACTCAGAACCCCAGTCAGTACTTTCCGACATCGTTTCTTTAATCATGCCGAGCACGGTTTTCGGGTGAAAGCCTTGCTTAAGCAAATCGGCGATATGAGACAGCATAATCAGCGCCTCATTCTTTTGCGGTGTCATCTCCGGAGATGCCAATTTTTTATTGACTTTAGCCATCTTATTGACTATCTTCGGCAGTTCGCCTTTCTCAAGAATCTCACGGATTTTGGCTTCCGTGGTATACCTCAAAGCAAGGTTCTTCGGATGTCCCGGCATGGAAAACATAATCCATGCATTAACCTTACTTTCAATGGAAGAGTTTTTGTTTTCTATCTTAAATTTCATAAGCAGAACTATTAGGTGAATAAATACAGAATGATATCAATTACTTTTTAATTTATGGAAAATTTGACAGAATGTCAATATTTTTTTTTATAATTTTTATTTTTTAACGCACAATATTCTATATTTTCCGTCTTTAACTTCCACACCGTGAATATCGTGTGAAAATTCCGGAAACGCCTCATCAAACGCTTCCAAAGCCTTCAGATATGTTAAAGCAGAACCTTGGGCCAACCCCGCATTTTCGCCCGGCATCAAAAGCGGAATTCCGGGCGGATACGGCACAACACCTGTTGCAACGGTTTGTCCGACCATTTCATCCAGTCTGAGTGCCTCCACTTCATTTTTCACAAGCTTTTCATATGCTTCCACGGGTGTCATGTCAGGCTCAGGCAATTCGGAAAAAGCGTTAGCCAAGGCTTTTGTTGTATTTAATTCTTTCATTTTTAAAAACATTGCCTCACTTAAATCTCTTAAGCCCATTTTAGCATAACGTTTTGTGTCGGCCTCATAAATTTTAGGCAAAGCAACTTTAATATCCACATTGTAATCATAAGCTTTTTTAAATTCAAACAACGCATTAAGCAAAGTGCCCCATTTTCCTTTTGTTACGCCAAACGAGAACAAGAACAAACAGGTAAAGTCCGTTGTTTTTTCAACCACAATACCCTTACTGTCAAGATAAGCCGTTAAGAGTGTTGCCGGAATACCGAAATCCGCCAAACTGCCGTCGGGCATCACACCCGGAGTCGTTACCGAAACTTTAATCGGGTCCAACATGGTATAACCGTCTGCAATATCGCCAAAACCGTGCCATGCATCATTTGGGTGTAAAATCCAACAATCCGGATTTGTTTCAAGCCATTCATCTTCTGCCTCAAAGAACGGCACTTTTTCACCTGTTTTCGGATTGATAACCGTATCCGGTTGCCATACATTGAAAAACCATGTATTATTGCGTTTCATCTCGTCATTAATACGGGCAAGCGTTTTTCTGAAATAAACAGCTTCTTTAATTGCACCTTGTGTTAAATCTTTACCATGTGAATCCATCATGGCAGATGACACATCGTTTGAGGCAATAATTGCATAAAAAGGCGATGTTGATGAATGCATCATCAAACTTTCGTTAAAGCGTTCGTGTGCAATACTGTTTTTACCGTCTAAAATATGAATCATTGATGCCTGTGAAAAAGCCGCAAGCAGTTTATGTGTTGATTGCGTTGCAAAAATCGTCGGATTATTTTTATCATATTCCTGAGGATTGCAACACATGGCATACCTGTTTTGATAAATCGGATTAAATCTGGCATATCCGTACCATGCCTCATCAAAATGAATGCGATCAACACTGTCTTTTAACAAATCACGCACCCATGTTGTGTTATAACACAAACCGTCATAGGTAGAATTGGTGATAATGACGTGTTTGGGTGTGTGATTCATATGTTCTTTGACAAGCTTATTATTTTTAACCGCTTCCCGAACGGAATTTGCGGTTAGTGTTTCCGGTAAAATCGGCCCGATAATGCCGTATTGATTTCGTGTCGGCATTAAATAAGTCGGAACGGCACCTGTCATCGTCATGGCATGCTCCACGGATTTATGACAATTTCGGTCACATAAACAAATATCACCTCGTGTTAAACTGGCCATCAGAACAACACGGTTTGAAGTAGACGTACCGTTTGTAATATGGTAACTGCGTGACGAATTAAAAACTTTTGCCATATATTTTTCACTCTCACCGATAGGTCCCGAATGGTCAAGCATAGAACCGAGTTCGGAAACTGAAATGGATAAGTCAGACCTGAAAACCTGCTCTCCGAAAAAATTAAAAAAATCTCTGCCGACGGCCGTTTTCAAAAAGGCCGTCCCGCCGGTGTGCCCCGGTGTGTGCCAGGAATATTCATGCACTTTGGCAAACTTGGCAAGTGCCTTAAACATCGGCGGTAAAATATCTCGCCGATAACGTTTGACAGCGGCTTGCACGCGTCCGCTGATAAAATCAAGCGTATCTTCCAAAAGCCAGATAAAATCGCTGACCTGTTCTAAAATATGTGTCGGAATATCCGAAGCAAAATTCTTACTCGACATTAAAAAAATCGGCACGCGCTTATTGAGTTTTCTGATATCTTCAACAACCTGATAGGTGTTGTGGCAATGCGTACATTCCACACCGAGCATCACGGCCTGAATAGACGGATCCGAATTAAAAATTGCCTTTGTATCTTCCAAATGCTCGGCAACAATAACATGTGCTTTTTCAATTTCCAAATCTTTTTTTAAGATGCGCACGGCTCTGGCTGCCGCCGTATCGTCGTCAAAATCATCATAACTGAGTAAGATTTTAACCTCAAACGGATTTTTTATATCAATCATATCTTTCTCCTTTGTTAGCTTAATGTGTCAGAATGTTCCAAAACCGGAAAATGACTTTTCATATGCATTTTCAAATCATGTTCATCCTTAAATGAAATCCAAAATGTTAAAACAAGGGCGGCAATTGTCACAATCAGCGTTAAATAACGCACAAAAGCCGGCACGACACAGGTTATTTTTTCATTTTTAGCCTGCATTTGAAGTTCGCGGTTCACACTTGTTTCATACAAAATAATCGTGAAAATAACAAACATCAGCGCCCATCTTGTTTGCGCGGGATCAGAACCGACCATGGCCGCCATTGAATAAAAAGCCGCAATCAACCCGATAATGGTGTACAAAACACCCTGTCGTCCGGTAAGTTTATCTTTCCCGATAATCTTAATGGAAACAGCCGAATAAATATAAGGCAATAATGTCATAATCACGGCAATAGAGGCAATTTTGCCGAATTGCTCTGCAACAGTCGGCGACATTGTTGCCAAAACCTGCAACGTCATGATAATCGCCACAATGGCAAGCCCCGTTGCCGGTACACCTTTTTTTGTTTCACAGGCAAACATCCTTCCAAATAATCCGTCATTGGCTGCTGCTTGTGCCGTCTGACCAACCAAAAGTGTCCATCCGCCGAGTGAACCCAAGCATCCGATAGCCGCACACAGTGCCACAATATCCCCTGCTTTTTGCCCCAGTGCAATGGACACAGCCTGAGAAAAAGGCGCGGCAGACGAATCAGTTCTTTATTGTCAATAATTCCCATAATAACGCTGGAACTTAAAATATAACATACTGCCGCAATAATCACACCAGTCACGGTAGCAATCGGCACATTCCGCGTCGGATTTTTAACCACCGCCGTTGAAACCGACGCGCTTTCCACACCGATAAATGCCCACAGCGTAAAATTTAAGGTCATGCCGATAGCCGTCATATCCGATTTGCCTGTCACATTCCAACCCTGCATATATGTTTCTGGATTAAACCAAAACCATCCGATAAGCGCCACACCGACAATCGGAATAAGGGCAAAAATTGTTGTCATACTTTGAATTTTTGCAACCACATTCGGCCCTAAGATATTTGCATATGTAAAAAACCATATCACCGCAATTTGTGCCAATGCCATCACGAGCGGATCTTTCAAAACGGGGAAAAAGGGTGTTAAATAGCCGAGACCTGCCACAGCCAATGCCACATTACCCACAACATTCGCAAGCCAATAAACCAAATTGGTCTGATAGCCCATATAATCCCCGAAAGCCTTTTTGGCATAAGCATAAGGCCCGCCTGCCGCCGGATAAATCTGCGTTAATTTTGAAAACACGAGTGCCAATGCCACCGCGCCGACCGTTGTAATAATCCAACCGAAAATGGCAATAGAACCGATACCGGCCAAATTTGCCGGCAACATAAACACCCCCGAGCCCATCATGTTTCCGGCCACCATAAACGTTGCCGGAATAAGCCCGATTTTATTTTTTTCATCCATGGATATATTCTCCTTATGAACTGAGTTAATCAATGTCCATAAGGTAATCTTTGAAAATGAAATGACAACGGAATGAGCTAAAAAAAATTTTCTTGACTTTTTAAGCTTACCGACAATTTAAGCACTTTTCAAAAACATGCTTATTTTGTTGTGCTAACTGTCTTAATTTATTTTTTTGATTTTGTTCAACATACGGAATCTTCATATTTGGCGCTTTATGCCTTAAAAACCAATCCACAAAAGAACTGATAGAAAATCTCTCTTTGTTTTGATATGCTTTTAGAAATTGTTCATGCTGTATTTTTGCAAATTCTTCTCTAAACGGCGCGTACTTTTTATCTCTGCTGATTGCACCTTTGCGTGCATGCGCACTGTGATGAATTTTGATGGCAGAATCCAACACGTCATCATACAATTCACACCATTCATGATACGCTTCTTCAAGCATATCTTCTGCCCAAGCAATAATTTTATTTTGCAGATCCTTGTTTTGCTTTAACTGTGGTGTTATGTAAAATAATTGATTTAACTTGCGTTCAGCCTTAAACGGAAGCAAACTGTTTTGATTTTGCTCTGACATTATTTTATCCCTCACATCTACGATAAAACTTATTTAGGTTTTGTTTGAAAACAATGCAAGTCCATAAGCTGTTTTTTAAACTTCTCCTCAAACTTTATCACGGACTTATAAAACTTTGACATTGACTTTCAAATTTGAAAATGATGATATATAAACATCAGGAGAAATTAAAATGAAAAAAATAATCGTCGGTTTAATAATATCATTGAGTTGTATAACAGATGTTTTTGCAAATGAAGTTATACATGGTATTGATATTGATTATGTATATAATACGAGTGATTGGAGTAATAAAGAAAAAATTAAAGACATTATCAGTGACTATGCTTCTCTATTGCAATATAAAAACCAATTACGGCAATGTTCTCAGACGATTGAACAAACTGATTGTTTGAATACATTAGCAGAAGATATCATCAAGCAATTTTATAATTATAATCTTGAAAACAACTTAAATAACTATCATAACTACATCAAGACGTTATATGCTGCTTATGGCATTGTTTATTGCTCTAATAAATATAAAATTCCTGCAGGAACTATGTGTTCTCAAGAAACCACAGGGAAAATATGGGAAATGATAGAACGCTATATCAGTGATTTACTACGTACGGTAGAACAATCACTGAATGACTATTCTTTCCTTTCAGATTACAAAGATTAAAAAAGAGGAGTGTTGAACACTCATTTTACCAACGCTTCAAAAGCTTGTCCATAACCCATAGCTCGGCAATATCTGCCTTTTGCCGAGCAAAAGCCTAATTTTTTTATTTTTCCGCTAAAGAAAAAAATCTTGTCAACAACAGGTGCATCAAGGTTTAAATTTTGCCGACACGCTTTTATAATACCTTAAGAAAAAAAGGATAATAAATGAGCAAAATTGTCGGGGTTATGCTTACCCTGCCCTTTGATAATGTTTTTGATTATAAAGCGCCCGATGAGGTAAAAATCGGCGATATTGTGCGTGTGCCGTTCGGCAAAAAACACGAAGTCGGTATTGTTTTCAAAATCGGTGCCACCGCCCTTTTGGAAGAAAAAAAAATCAAATCCGTTACCGAGATTTTGCCTTATACCTTAAAGCCTGAATTTATTAAATTCATAGAATGGACCGCCAAATACAACATGGCATCTGTCGGTCTGGTTCTTAAAATGGCTCTTTGCGCCAAAAATGCGTTTGATAACCCCAAACTTCATATTTTATACCGGCTTACGGGCAAAACGCTTGCCGAGGCCAAACTTAAAAATTCGGATGCCCGTTGGCATGTTATTGATTTATTAAAACATGCACCTTACTCCAAGGCCGAAATTATGGCCGGTGCCGGTGTTTCCGCCGGTGTTATCAACACATTAATTGACAGCGGCATTCTGGAGCCTGTGGCCGTTCAGCCCAAAATCCAAGCACAACATTTTAATTTTAATGCTTCTCATGTTCTCTTAAATGAAGAGCAACAAGTTGCTGCCGATTTTTTGCGTGCTCATCAAAATATCGGTTTTAACGTTACCTTGCTTGACGGTGTTACCGGCTCAGGCAAAACGGAAGTCTATTTAGATACGGCGATAAGCACATTAAAACAAGGAAAGCAAGTTCTTATTTTAGTTCCCGAAATTGCCCTTACAACCCAATGGCTCAAACGCTTTGAACAATGCTTCGGAACAAAACCGTATCAATGGCACAGCGCTTTGTCTCAAAGTGAGCGTAAAAACACTTGGCAAGCGGTTATCTCGGGCGAAGCTAAAGTTCTTGTCGGTGCCCGAAGTGCCCTGTTTTTGCCTTATAACAATCTGGGGCTTATTGTTGTTGATGAAAGTCATGACATCACTTTTAAGCAAGAAGATATGGTCAATTATCAGGCGCGTGATATGGCCGTTTTACGTGCCAAATGTGAAAATATACCGGTTATTCTTTCAACGGCCACACCTGATTTGGAAACCATTGTTAATGTTGAAGAAGGCAAATACAATACGGTTAAACTCATCAATCGTTATGCGAGCGCCGAAATGCCGGATATTCAAATCATTGACCTAAAAAAAGATAAACCGCAAAAAGGCGATTGGGGTGCTTCATGGCTTTCGCCATCGCTATGCACGGCCTTAGAAGAAAATTTGCAAAAAGGCGAACAATCCATGCTTTTCTTAAATCGACGCGGATATGCCCCTCTGCTTATCTGCCGTGATTGCGGCTCAAGGCTTCAATGCCCGAATTGTACGGCATGGCTCACCGAACATCGCGCACAAAACAGGGTTATTTGCCATCATTGCGGTTATTTTACCACAACACCGAAATGTTGTCCGGATTGCGGCTCCGAAAATGGTTTAACCGCTTGTGGTCCAGGTGTAGAACGTATTTTGGAAGAAGTCAAATTCAGATTTCCGCTTGCCAAAGCCGAAATCATCTCAAGCGACACGGCCAACTCTTTCAAGGCCATTTCCGAAGTTATTTCCAAAATGCAAAACAAAGAAATCGATATTTTAATCGGCACCCAGATTTTAGCCAAAGGACATCACTTTCCCATGCTGACTTTGGTCGGTATTATTGATGCCGATTTAGGTTTAATGGGCAATGATTTACGTGCACAAGAACAAACTTTTCAGCTTTTATCGCAAGTTTCAGGCCGGGCCGGACGCGGAGATAAAAAAGGCACCGTTTACCTGCAAACGCTTTATCCTGAAAATTCGGTTTTGAAAGCCATTGTATCACAAGACAGACAATCTTTTATAGCAAACGAAAAACAAACACGGCGTATGCTTTGTTTACCGCCGTTCGGCAAACTTGCAGCCATTATTGTAACCTCATCAAACGAAAATGCGGCTCAAAAAACGGCCTTTCTTATTGCAAAAACCGCACCTCATGAGCAAGGCGTCCAACTTTTGGGCCCTGCCCCCGCGCCTATTTATATGTTGCGTGGAAAATTCAGATATCGCTTGCTTTTCAAAACATTAAAGACTATAAATATACAAAGTCTTCTTCAAACTTGGCTGACACATTTGAATTATCCGTCAAATGTTCATGTTGAGGTTGATATAGACCCGTATTCATTTATGTGAGTAAAACATGAAACAGACGTCTAAAGTCAAACTGATTAAAAATTATGCCCGCGCTTTGATGAACGCGGCTTTAGATGCGGGTACGCTTGAAAAAACAAAAGAAGACATTAACAAATTGGCGCAAGTATCCGATATTTCTTCCATCGGGTTGCCTTTACTGGAACATCAGCAACAAAAAGAACTGTTATCTTTACTTGAGCAAAAAATTCGTTTACAAAAAACGACTGTCAATTTTTTGCAAACGTTGGTTCAAAATCGAGCTTTTAATTTGTTTTTTGATATCGTGCATGAGTTTAACAACATGATATTGGCAAAAAACAACGTTGCTCAAGTGTTGATTGAAACTGCCCAGCCCTTATCGAAAGCTCAGGAAGAAAGACTAATCAAAGGCTTGCGTATTAAATTAAAACAAGACGTTGTTTTAAGTTATAACATAAACGAAAACATCCTCGGAGGACTTATTTTGCGCATCGGTTCGCTCGAAATTGACGACTCTCTTGCGCATAAAATCAAAACACTTGATAATATTATGAAAGGTTAAAGCCGATGCCGGTTAAAGCAAATGAAATATCATCACTTTTGAAAGAAAAAATAGAGAGCTATGAAATCAAAGCCGATTTGAATGAAGTCGGGCGTGTTTTATCCGTCGGTGACGGCATTGCGCAAGTATACGGCTTGGATAAAGTCGAAGAAAATGAAATGGTTGAATTTGAAAGCGGCATCAAAGGCATGGCCTTAAACTTGGAAGAAAACAGCGTAGCCGTTGTTTTGTTCGGTGATGACGAAACCGTTAAAGAAGGCGATATTGTCAAACGCACCAAAAACATTGTACGTGTTCCCGTCGGCAAAGAATTACTCGGGCGTGTGGTCAACGCATTAGGCGAACCGATTGACGGCAAAGGCAAGATCAATGCTTCAAAATTTTCAAACGCCGAGGTCAAAGCGCCGGGCATCATCGAGCGTAAAAGTGTTCATGAACCGGTGCAAACCGGCATTAAAATTATTGATGCATTAACTCCTATCGGGCGCGGTCAACGCGAACTCATTATCGGTGACAGACAAACGGGTAAAACCTCCATTATTTTAGATACCATCATCAATCAAAAACACATTAATGCCGCAGCAAAATCAGAAAAAGAAAAGCTTTATTGTATCTATGTATCAATCGGGCAAAAAAGGTCAACCGTTGCGCAAGTTGTTAAAACGTTGCAAGATCACGGTGCAATGGACTATACGATTGTTGTGGCGGCAACGGCATCTGAGGCCGCACCTTTGCAGTATATCGCACCGTATTCGGGCTGTGCGATGGGTGAATATTTCAGAGACAAC
>JAGCOI010000012.1 GCA_017645485.1 Alphaproteobacteria bacterium
AGATCTTTTTACTTTGGCCGACTGGTTGGTATCGACATACACCGCAACGATTGTATCTTTAGCAATGGCCTTATTCGTCGGTTATTCTGCCATGAAAGCAATTATGCACAACATTTGCCAAAGTGCACATGTTTCAAGCGCATTTACACGCTATTTTTTAATAACGTTACGTTATATTGCGCCCGTCGGTTTAAGTATATTGCTTATTAATGCTTTCATATAATAAATTCTTATTTGTTTATAAATGATATAAAGACTTTCTTTTTATTTATAATCGCATTAGGTTTAACAAAGATAATATCAGAGGTATAAAATGAGTCTTTTTAATAAAATAACAACAACTGTTTTAACACAACCCGTACTGGAAATTAACTTAAACAAACTGATAGACAATTACAAATTGCTCTCTCAAATTGCTATGCCTGCGATACCTTCCGCAGTTATCAAAGATGATGCATATGGTATTGGGGCATACGAGGTTGCAAAAGTCCTGTATGAAAAAGCCGGATGCCGTCATTTTTGGTTTGCGCATGCTTATGAAGCACAGAAAATTGTCAATATTTTGCCTGAGGCAAAAATTTATATATTACAAGGTATTGGTAAAGACAGTGCGGAACTTTTTCAAAAATACAAATTTATACCTGTCATTACGTCACTTAAAATGTGGCAATTTTACAAAAAACATCAAATTGATGGCGTAAAACCCGTCATATATATTGAAACCGGATTAAATCGCTTAGGTTTCAGAGAAGATGAAATAAAAAAACTGTCCAAAAAAGATTTGAAAAGTTTTTCACTTGTCATGAGCCACTTGGCCTGTGCCGATGAAAAAGACCATTTTATGAATGCACGCCAACTTGAAAATTTCAAATACCTGAAGGAAAAATATTTTAAGGATATGCCTGCAAGCTTATCTGCTTCAGACGGTGCGTTTTTGGGTGCGGATTATTGTTTTAACATGGTGCGTTTAGGTGCCGCCATGTATGGCATTAACACTGCCCCATACAGATTAAACCGAATGAAAAATATTGTCACATTAAAAGCACCTGTTATGCAAATCTGCCCTTTACAAAAAGGTGATTTTGTGGGCTATTCGGCAACATATCGTGCCAACACCGATCGCAAAATCGCCATTGTTTCCATCGGTTACGGCGATGGTGTTCCGAGAAGCCTTTCCAATGTCGGAAAAGTGTTTTTTAAGGTTTCCGGAAAATGGACCGAAGCACGTATTTTAGGGCGTGTTTCAATGGATAATATTATCTGTGATGTCACAGATATCAAAGGGCTTGAGGTCGGCAATTACGGTTATCTGATTATGGACGATTACACACTTGATGATATTGCACGCGATTCAGGCACAATCGGTTACGAAATTGCATCTAACATCGGTAAAAATCCACGGTGCATCAAAAAATATATTTCCGGCACAAAATAAAACATTAAGTAACTGTTTATCCGTCTGCTTTTAACCTCTTTTCTTTTGTGGCTTGCAATTTCAAGGAAAATTATTTATTCTGTTTGTATATCTTAAAGGAGGAAATTATGGTTAAAAAATTAATTCCGATGGCCATCTGCTATGATTTTGACGGAACATTATCTCCCGGCAATATGCAGGAATACGATTTTATGAAAGCTTTAGGCATCAAAAACAGCAAAAAATTTTGGGATAAAGCCGAAAGAATTGCCAAAGAGCAAAATGCCGACAGTATAGCCTCTTATATGCAGTTAATGATTAAAGCTTCGGAAGAAAAGAGTTTACCTTTCAAAAGACAAACCTTCAAAAATTACGGCAAAAATATAGAACTCTACAAAGGTGTGGAAGATTGGTTTCAAAGAATAACGGAATATGCTAAAGAGCGCGGTATTGCCTTGCGTCACTACATTATTTCTTCCGGCATTAAAGAAATTATTGAAGGCACCAAAATTGCCAAGAATTTTACCAAAGTTTATGCCTCATCTTTTATGTACGGACCGAACGGAGGAGCTATATGGCCCGCCGTTGTCTTAAATTACACATCAAAAACGCAATATCTTTTCCGAATCAATAAAGGTTGTGAAGATATTACGGACAACACCAAAATCAATGATTATGTATCCCCTCAAAACAGACCTATTCCGTTCACAAACATGATTTACATCGGTGACGGAAGCACGGATATCCCTTGTATGACCATTGTCAAACGTGACGGAGGACATTCTATCGCCGTTTATAAAATGGGCAAAACGGGTGCTAAAGGCAAAGCCGAACATTTAATTAAAGACAACAGAGTAAATGTCGTTTTACCCGCTGACTATTCCGACGGTAAGCAGATTGATACCTACGTTAAAGCGGTTATTGATAAAATCACCGCCGACAGCTACCTGCAGAGCCTAGAAAAATAAAACCGTTTGACTTATATCAGACAGAACGGTAAAAGGGCATGACATTCAACTGAATGTTATAAGCTTATATATCTTTAAAAAATACATTGTGTAATGTAGTGCCTAAAGCTTTTCTTCACTTAGTATCAATTTTTTCATTATTCAATATGACCATTAATTTTTTATAGATTTCAAGCACGTATAAGACGTCTAATAAAGCACCATTGTACGGAGATTTTTTAATTTCAATATTGAGCCGTTCGTTCAAGGCACATAAATTATTTTTCTGCTCTGGAAAAATATTTTTTGCCATCTCTAAAGTATCGGTTATCTTGTTTGGCAATTCAAAACCTATTTCATGATTTAAGAAGTTTAAATCAAACCTAACATGGTGTCCGATGATTTCTTTATCGTTTATAAAGCGTAAAAGGCAATCTCTATAAGCATCAAAAGTCGGATAATTTTTTAAAAACTTATAGTCTAAACCATGTATTGCCATAACTTCTTTCGGCACCTTGCGCTTTGGGTTTATATAAGCATGAAAAACCGCGCCAGTTTGATTATCGTTTTCATCAATTTCAATAGCGGCAATTTCCACAAGTTTATGACCGTCCTCCGGTGAAAAGCCTGTCACTTCCGTATCTATAACAACTTTTTTATCAGATGCATGTTTCATTGTCATTATCCTCACTGATTTCTTTAACTTTAACGCCTTCTTTATCAAACAAATCTATCTTTCCGACTGTATCAGACTTTACATAAACGTAGTTTTCATCATATTTGATAATCGTTTTGCCACATCCCCAAGCCGGACAACGCATATAATGTCCATTGCTTGAGGCTATTGCTATCATTCCTTTCATTTTATAAGGGAAAGTCGTTATTTTAGAATCAACAACATCCATGTCTATAATGTAATTTATCATAATTTTTCTCCATAGTTTTCAGAAAATTTTTTAAGTTGTTTTAGCAAACTCTCAGCATTTTTAAGTTGCTCATTTATATTGTTTAGGGCATCTGTATTCTGCTCGGTAATTTTTAAGGATTCTACGTTGCTTTTAATTTGCTGTATCATCGGCATAAAATCAGTGTAAAAAGACTTACACATCATAGCTGTTGCTTCAATTTTTGCCTTTGCTATCTCATCATTTGCCATTTTTGTCTCCGTATCTTAATTGCTACAAAGACAATTAAATACACAAATACGTCAATTCATGTCGTATATGAAAAAAAACAGCCTTTCGTTAAGAGAGACTGTTTTCTTTATGAATTAAAAATGTTTTCCTAGAAAATCTTACGGATTAAAAAGTGCCAACAGGCTACCATTGCCGGTTCATTATGTTCTAAGCCATGAATTGTATAATCTCTGGCATTGCCGATAAATGAACCGCCTCTCCAGTCTTTATATACTCCGCCATTAGCTACAGCACCAATTTGTTTACCTCCACGCCATTCTTCGTGAATTTCATCATTTTCAACAAAACCCAATTGTCTACCGCCACGCCATTCTTCATGTATCTCACCATTGTCATAAAAACCGATTACTTTGCCACCAGTCCAATCCTCACGAATTTCTCCGTCAACATAGTAGTATTCCATATTGTTTTCCTTTCATTAAATGTTACCCAAAAACATCTAAACATCACAATACGTCAAATTATGACGGATTATCAATAGGAGTACCTATATTTTTGATAATTTCCTGTAACTTTTTGATATCTTTAATACAATTTTCCATATTGATTATTTTTTTCTTCAAAATAATCAATTTATCTTGGTCTTCATTTTTCTTTTCCCAACCATCATCTGTGATAGCTTGTTGTAAATTATGTTTAAGATTATCAAGTTCATCTTTATATTTGGTATACTCCTTTTCATATAATTTAAAACGGTATTTGTGCCCTTCATTATATAGGTGCTCTTTTACAATAATCCATGCTTCTTTTCTAAACATTATATAAATGCCAAAGTGTATTTCGTAATGTTCAGAATTGTAGGGAATATACCTCTCCTCAAGGCGTATGTGAGGAGTTATACCTTGTCCTGCACGATACCAATA
The DNA here is from genome assembly GCA_017645485.1 of Alphaproteobacteria bacterium. Taxonomy (GTDB): domain Bacteria; phylum Pseudomonadota; class Alphaproteobacteria; order RF32; family CAG-239; genus UBA1254. Next base: position 4,421 of record JAGCOI010000012.1, read on the forward strand.
AGCACGCTTAAAATTTTTCTTAAATTCCTGAGTTAATAAATCAAGGTAAACATCTTGTTGTAGTTGATTGTCAAATGGTGTATAATTCTCTAATTTATCTATACCATTAGTATTTTCTACATTTTTGATATTATTGTATTTTTCTCTAATTTTTTCTAGCCACATTTTTATAATAACATCATTACCGTCATATTTTTTTGAAACGGATACAATTCTTTTAACATCAAAAATATCAATTTTTATTCCGATATCTGCTTCGTATTTATTTAATTCATCTTTTTCCTGTATACTTGTATATCCAGTTTTAAAATAGAGTAATTTAACATTTTTATTGGGATAATCATTTTTACATTTCTCTACGTATCGCTTTAATTGTTCGCTATGTTCTTTTGAAAATGTTTTGTCTTCTAGTACTACCGCATATTTCTGAGTCAGAATTAGAACATCAATATGACTTTTTTGCCGCTTAATTTCCTCAATATCTTCTTCTATGTGTAACTCTTTAAGGAATGAACGCGCTAGTTTGTATTCTTCTGTTTTAGAATAATTACTGCTACCAAAAGACAGCAAATAGCACAAAAAAGCATCTTGTGAAAGTTCACTTGTAGCATATTCAAATATATTAGGTTCAATTGTCATATTCATCCTCCAATTCCTGAATTGTTTTCATTCTATACACCATTTATTAAATTTTGCTATATATTCTTAATACGACAGAATATGGCGCACAATATTCGTAAATTTCAACAGAGGCACAAAATGGCAAATTATGAAAAAATGTATGACTTGTTTGATTTAGCGCTTGCAATGCAAGAAACAAGCGAGGGTTTATCTTTAGAGGATATTCAGCAGAAATATAACGTTTCCCGCAGAACTGCCGAGCGTATGCGCAATGCTTTGATGACATATTTTCCGCAAATGGAAGAAGTATCAACCGGTGAGCGCACCAAACGTTGGCGAATTACAGAGCGCAGTTTGAACAGTTTTATTTCGTTTTCCGCTGAAGAATTAGCCGTATTCAAAACCGCGATTGATAAATTAAAGCAAAGTAATTTAAAAGATAAAGCTGATACATTGGAAAAGGTGGAGATTAAACTGCGTAATCTGTTAAAACCTGAACAAAAGAACAAAATAGAAGTTGATGCTGAGGTATTGATGAAAGCTGAAGGCTTGGCATTAAATCCCGGTCCCCGTATTAAACTTGATAAAGATATATTAAATACTTTGCGCCAAGCCATTCTTTCTTGTCATCATATCAAAATGAACTATCCGGCCGTTAATACGGGCAATATACATACTTATAAACTTATCCCATATGGTTTTCTTTACGGGCAACGTAATCACTATTTGGTTGCCGCGCATAGTGACGGCTATGACAACGGCAAAGCGCATAATTTTTTGCTTCAAAAGATTAAAAGCGTTGAAATACTGCCGGATGTTTTTGATAGTTCGGAATTTGATTTGCAAGAATATGCGCTTGAATCTTTTGGGGCATTTCACGAAGAACCGTTTGATGTGGAATGGCTGTTTAGTGCAGAAGTTGCAGATGAAGCAAAGAACTTTATTTTCCACCCGAAGCAAAAACTTATCAAAAATCCTGATGGAACATTAACAGTTAAATTCAAGGCTGGTGGCGCCAGAGAAATGGATTGGTTTTTATACACCTGGGGCGATGACGTAAAGGTTATCAAACCGAAGGATTGGTATGAGAAAAAATAAAATACTTATTTTTCTTCAAGCAGTTTTTTAATTTGTTCATTGCGTGCATCTAAACGCTTCATAATGTTGTGATAAAATGTCCACCATTCATTTTCATCTTGAGGCAAAGGTTCTTTGGAAAAATCATACTCATCAAGTGGATTGTTGTTCGTCAAACTCAAAACTTGACCATCTCTTACCCAGCTGTTATCAAGACAAAAGAATTTTGCATAATTTTCAAAAGTCCTAAACATTTTGAAAAAATCTTTATCTTCTTTAGATATTCCAAATAAGGGATTATTACCAGTAGAGAAGTCTTTTTCATACATTCTCCGAATACACTCGAGTGTTAAATCAAAGCGATCCTGAATTTTATCCGATATTCCGCGCAACTGATTTATTGAACAATCATGGCGTGGAAACAGTATAAATCCACCGATTGTGTTGGCGTATTGCAAATATAATCCGATAAATTTTCTGTACAAAGAGAAGCCTTTGTTTGGTTTTTCCATTATGCCTATTTTATTTAATTTAGTTTGTAAATTTTTTATTTCAGTATTCAATTCTTCTGGTTGATTTTGAATACTTTCCATG
>JAGCOI010000164.1 GCA_017645485.1 Alphaproteobacteria bacterium
AAAAGTATTATGCAAAACCACATCACATTTTTCATAAAATTCTTATCTATCTTTTTTTGAGATTCTTCTGATAATTTAAGGGCAAACAAACACTGTATCGTCGTCAAAAACGTCAACAGCATATAACTGCGGATATAAACAACCGTAGATACCGCCGCAACCGAAAATCCGTAAAAAATAATCGTCAAAAAAGATTTTTGAACAGATACAAACTTACGAGATAAAGCATACAGCGCCATTTGCGTTAACAGAAAACAAATAAGATTAAAAATCAATCCCGTCCATTTGCTGAAAGTATCTATAAAAAAAGAATTGATGGCATGAAAAATAAAATAATATAACGGCGGATGATCTTCCAAATTTTTGGTTATCTGCCCATATTGAAAAATTTCATCTGACTGAACCGTAAATTGATTATGAAATATGGATGGATTATACACACATATATCATCTTCTTTAATACGGGGCATATGCTTATCCGAGCCGTTTGACACCGCATAACTTAATCCGTCATCTACAAACAGAAGCGTTTTTTTCATGCAAAAATAATTTAAAAAGCATATATTAACAGCCAAAACCATAAAAAACCAAAAAGATTTCGTTCTTATAACAGCTTTTGCTTTTGCAAACATATACCCTCACTTAACAATATATCATAAGAAAGATTGACTTACATAGCAAAGTCTTCGCCTAAATAGACCTTACGAACTTCTTTATTTTCAACGATTTCTTCCGGTGTACCTTCCATTAACACACACCCGCCGTGTAAAATATAGGCTCTGTCAATAATGTCGAGCGTTTCACGCACATTATGGTCAGTAATCAAAACACCCAATCCTCTGTTTTTGAGCTGAGACACCAAGGAACGAATTTCACCGACCGCAATCGGATCAATACCGGCAAGCGGTTCATCCAATAAAATATATTCGGGATTACTGGCCAAAGCACGCGCAATTTCCAAACGGCGACGCTCGCCGCCCGATAATGCAACTGCCGGCGATTTTCTTAAATGAGCAATTGAAAATTCCGAAAGCAATTCCTCTAATTTAGCCTCACGCTTACTTTCATCTTTTTCAACAAGTTCTAAAATAGCCTTAATATTACCTTCCACACAAAGTGATCTGAAAATGGAAGATTCTTGCGGCAAATACCCGATACCCATACGCGCACGTTTATACATCGGCATCGTCGTAATATCCTCCCCGCCTAAATGCACATCACCGTAATCAGGTGTTACCAAACCGATAATACAATAAAAACATGTCGTCTTTCCGGCACCGTTCGGCCCGAGCAATCCGACAGCTTCACCTTTTTTAACATGTAATGATACATTTTTAAGTACCGAACGATTTTTATATTTTTTACCAAGATTAAAAACTTCTAAAATATTATCATCGTCTTTATTTTTTTTCATGATATGCTCTCCTGATACTCAGACCTTTAATCACACCGGATACACGATTATTATGATCCATTGTCACTTTACTGACCATTGTTTCCAAATTTGTTTCAGCTTTATCACCGTACACAATATTACCGTCTTTTTCAATAGAAACATTCCCTTGAAGTTCTATTTTATTGTCCGTCGGCAAATATACCCCTTTTTGAGCTTTTGCCATGGCGCTGTCATGAACAACTTCAACATGCCCGAAAGCTTCAACTTTTTTTATTTGCATATTTTGTGCATCATTAAACCAAATAATCGCCTTATCTGCATGTAATGTGCTTTCGGCGGTTGTTAAAACGACCATACCTTCCGCTTCAATTTTATTTAAATCCTGATAATATCTGATTTGCTTGTTCGCCGTTAATACACTGTCCTCATGCACTAACTTTGATTTTTTTTCCAAATATAAAATACGCGCGGATTTATCATATTTAAAACCTTCTGCCCAAAGCTTTCCCCAAGTTCCGTACGCAACAACCGGCCTGTCACCTTGCGCCAACGCTTGCGCAAAATCATAATCTGCATATTCTGTTTCAATCGTTGTTTCATTATCATATACGGCTTTAACTTTCTGTTCCATAATAATGTAGTTACGCCCCTGATCAAAATACCCCAAATCAGCCTGAACATCAACAAAAGCATTTTCGGTTTTGAGCGGTATTTTTCCTTTCGGACGAATAATTTTAACCACTTTTGAGGCTGGTTCCGTTTCATCCATGGCATCTGCCGTAAAAGTACTGACCTTACCGTTATGGTCTGTCGTTGAAAATACGGCCTTCTCTGCATGAAGTTTTTCAAGTTCTCCTTTTTTGGGAATGGTCAAATCATGATTGTCAGTAATTATTTGCTTTTCAAAATGCGGTGCAAGCAAAACAAGAGCCAACAAAACAGCTGCAACCGAAGGCATCAAAAGCTTCAAAAAGCGCAACTTACGCGAAGACTTTCTCGAAACCTCACGTTTTTGCACATGATATGCTTCCGGCTTATTGAAATAAGTATCAATTTTTTTTAAATCGACCAATTAACTTACCCCGGCTCTCAAACAATCATGAATATGTATCACACCAAGAGGTTTAGCATCTTCATCGGTAACAAACAAATTGGTAATGCCGCGTCCCGTATTATTCATAACATAAACAGCTTCACTTGCAAGCACATCAGGCCTGATTGTTTTCGGGTTTTTCGTCATCACATTAGAAACTTTTTCTTCAATGAGCTTCGGCGACATCCAACGTCTTAAATCACCATCCGTAATAATACCCTCTAATTCACCTTTTTTATTAACAATACCGACGCATCCGAGCATTTTTGCACTCATAACTATTAAGGCATCTTGCATAATGGCATCTTCATCAACCAACGGCATTTCATCACCCGAATGCATCAAATCAGACACTTTACATAAAATAGCGCCCAACTTACCGCCCGGATGCCTTTGTTTATAATCCGTTGCCGAAAAACCTTTACGCTCCATCAGGCAAATAGCCAACACATCCCCCAAAACCACCGTTGCGGTTGTGGAAGATGTCGGGGCAAGCCCGAGCGGACAAGCCTCACCGTCATTAGGTAATCTTAAAAAATAATCACCTGCTTTACCAAGTGTGCTATCCGCATTTTTTGTAATGGCTATAATCGGAATATTGTAACGTTTACAATAAATCAAAATATCTGATAATTCGCGTGATTCACCGCCGTTTGAAATGGCAACAACAATATCTTCAGGTGTCAGCATCCCCAAATCACCGTGGCTTGCTTCACCCGGATGCACAAAGAACGCAGGCGTTCCCGTAGAAGCAAGCGTCGCCGCTATTTTGCGCCCGATATGACCTGATTTACCCATACCGGTCACAATCACACGTCCTTTTATTGCCTCAATGGCATCCAAAACCTTACTTAAATTGCCGTCTAATTCATTCTTCATTATCTCTAAGGCTTCAACCTCGCGATCAATAACCTTTTTTGCGGCCAAAATATCTTTGTTATCAGACATTTATCTTTTCTCCAAAGTTCCCTAATCGATATATCTGTCAATTATACAACCATTTGTACCATAGGCAATAAAATTTTCCCGCTTGTTCACTGAACTTGCGTGAAAAATATTCAATTTTCAGATACTGTATTGATTTTATCAAAGGTATAAATATGTCCATATATTGAGTTTTTATAAAACTTTTTCTTCCCATTTGGCTTGGGTATTTTGTTGCCAATAATGACGTTCCGTATTTTCCTGTGTACACATTTTCCACACCGAACGTGCCTTTGTCAGTTCATTTTCATTATGTCCGTCAAACAAATAAAAAATACGATCAAACAAATGCATATTGTCAGGCAACAAATCCGCACCATCCGCCAAAAATAAAAACGTTGCATTGTTCGGATTATCATTATCGGCTGATATATATACCGGTTGCATATCTGCCATACCATCTTTTTTGGTGCCGTGCGCAATAAAACTTTCTTCATCAAATGTCCATAAAAGCGCATTAATAAAGTCAACACGCAGTTCGTTGCCGATTTGAATCTTTATCTTCCTGCCTGTTTCATAAGCTTTTAAAACCAGTTTGGGTAAAGCCTGATCTAAAGATGATGTTTGCAGGTGGTAAAAATCAATTCGGCTCATTTGTGTTCTCTTGCAATGTCAATTCAACAAAATACGGATTTCCATCAGAATCTTTCAAACCTATCTTCAAGGTTTCATGTTCATCTAAGCTTTCTTGAATATAAAAATTCAAATCATCCGCAACAAAAAACGCCCGACCGTTAATTGCCTTAATTTCATCTCCGGCTTTAATACCTTTCATAAAAGCCTCACTTTTTTCATCTACATCCGAAATCTTACCTTGATTAATCGTCAGCCCGAGCTTTTTATAATAAATACCTGATTTTATTTTATGACCTGATGGTATAATAACATTTTTCATATTTGACTGTATAGCTTGTGTCTTAACTTGTTTTTCAGATTTTTCGCCGTCTCGCCATATTTCTAAAACAAATACATCATCAGGTGTTGTCCATGCCGTTTGTTCTTGAAATTGCTTATATGACCGAACAGCCGCACCATTGACAGAGGTAATAATATCCCCCACTCTCAAATCATTTTGAGCACATAAATTTTCATCAATAAGCGTTATAACCATCAGCGCTTTATTACCATTATAAACCGTTTCTTTCAAGTCAACACCTATTGTATGTCTCACGACCTTACCCGTATTTTTTAATGCCTCATAAATCGGTTTTAATTGATTTGAAGGAATGGCAAAACCAACACCCAAACTGTTGCCCTGCTCAGAGTATATTAACGTATTCAAACCGACCACTTCACCTTTTAAGTTAAACATCGGTCCGCCCGAATTACCCGGATTCATCGGCGCATCCGTTTGAATATAGTCATCAAACAAAGTTTCATTCATATCACGCCCCTTAGCAGATACAATCCCCGAGGTAACACTGTTTTTCAAACCGAACGGATTACCTATGGCAATGATAAAATCGCCGACTTCCAACAAATCTGAATCGGCAAAAACAGCCGCTGCCATATTCTCATCACTTTCCATTTTAAGCAAAGCCACATCCAACACATCATCAAAACCGACTAAAACCCCTTTGTATTTTTGCCCGTCTGATGTTGTAATAAAAATATCTTTTGCTTTTGAAATAACATGTCTGTTTGTTAAAACATAGCCTTCATTATCCGCAATAAAACCGGAACCTATAAAACCGCGATTAACATCAAAAAAAGTCAGACTGTTTTGTACATCAGCGCCGTCCGTATCTTTTGCCGCTTCCGTCATAATACTGACAACAGACGGCATCACTTTTTTAACGACAGGCGCAAAAGAATATTTTGCCTCAACCTGAAAGGCACATAACATCAAACATATCAATACTCTGCGAAACATAAAAGATGTCCTAATCAATTTTGTTTGTAAAATATTTGAAAAACTCCGAATCCGGCGACAAAATCATTTCGTTTTTACCGTTGGCCATCGCTTTTTTATAAGCTTCCATAGAGCGATAAAATGCATAAAATTCCGAATCTGCGGCAGCTGCATCATTCCAAATTGAGGTTGCCTGTTCATCACCCTCACCTTTAATGATTTGCGCCTGTTTTTCCGCTTCGGCAACAATAATCGTACTTTCTTTTTCCGCCTTTGCTCTGATTTGCTGAGCCGCCTGCATACCTTGTGCACGAGCTTCTTTTGCATCGCGCTCGCGTTCTGCTTTCATCCGATCATTAATAGCCTGTAACACTTCAATCGGCAAATCCGCACGACGAATACGCACTTCGGCAACTTTCACACCTATTTGTGCCGCATCGTTTTTAACCGCACCCGAAATATCCGACATAATTTC
>JAGCOI010000165.1 GCA_017645485.1 Alphaproteobacteria bacterium
AACACAACCGAGTGATTACAATTTGGAAAATTCTTCGGTATGGAATGTGTTTAAACAGGTACCGGAATTTGCCGCGATTGAAGATAAGGTGAAAAAAGGATTGTCCACATTCGGTATTGCCCCCGAAAAAATTGCGGAATTAAAAGTTAAAGACTTTTGCTATATTATCAACGAAGAAATGCGCAATTCAAACAGCGGCGGTGCGGCACGTGTTTTTAATGAAAGTTATAAAGCACGCAATACCAAGCGGTTTATTGGTGAAAACGAAGAAGAGTTCAGAGCCGGGTTGATGGCAATGCCGGGCATTAAAAAAGAGTATGTGGAAACGCTTATCCGTGCAATGAAAAAAGGTATGACGGACTTAATAAAATATAAAGAAAACGGTGTGCCCGTTTTTAAGCAAGAATGGGCAAATCAACCTGTTTTGGATGTGCATCACATTGTTAATATTAAAGATTCGGCAACAAAAGAAACACAAAATAAAAGTTGGACGAATATTAATGACTATGAGAATATGTGTTTTATCGTGCGCTATCCGCAACATGATGCAATGCATGCGCTTGAGCAGGATTTGCAAGGCAATTATCATGATGATGTTTTTTATAACAGAAAAATAGGTAAAAGTACGTTTTATCGTATTCAACCGTCGGAAGGGGTGCGTTGTATGCTCGGTTTTCATAATATGATTTATGACCGCAAATTCTTAAATCTTTCCGAAAAAGAAAAAGCCGATATTAAGGAAAGAGCCGAAAAAGACGGGAATCGTATCAGCGGACATCACGGGCGTAACAATTGGCAGGGACACCCCAGACATAATCCGTATGCTCGGCGCAGAGAATGGCAGAAAGAAAGATTTGATTATGTCGGACGTTGAGATATTAAAAGAACAAGTCGGATACAATAAACCGGCAAGTGAGGCCGAAATCCGTATTTGCAATTTGAAATTAAAACAGAATAAATTGCCAGAGATACCGAATGTATATATTGATTTGCTTAAAACATGCAACGGTTTTTCAAATGAAGATGCGCATATTTTCGGAGTGGAAATTAAAGACAATAATTGGTATAAAGATATGGCAGCTTTTAATGCGGCGTATTTTCATGACAGCGGGGCGGATTGGTTGATTTTGGGTGAGAGCGACTTCTTTTTCTTTGTTTATGACAGCGGGCAGAAGCAATATTATCTGGTTGACCGCGATACATTGGAAGAAAAATATTCGGATGTGGAATTTATGCCGGTTTTAAGCGAGATTTTGCGCATTGAATAGCTGATTTAAAATAAACGGGGGCAATCATCGGAGCCGAAAAATTCTTCGGTCATACGGACGGATTTGTCCGAAAATGCGGCGGTGCATTGTTTTGAGGGCGGAATATCCGAGCGACAATTTTGCCCGTCCCACACTTGTTGATTGGGGCAAACGCACATGTTAATGATGGCTCTTTTGCGTGAAAGTTCACCTGATTTGAAGGCATCTGATAATTGAGCAACCCTTAACTGAACCTGTTTCCATGTGCCGCCCTGACTTTCGCAAATTTGAATAATTTTGATTTTTTGACACGATGTGCCGTTCCAGTAAGTGCCGTTTATGCACTTTGTTTCGGGTTTGTTTGAGCCGCACTTGACGCTTTGGGATTGTCCGTTTTCATCCAAATAAAAATCCAAACATAATGCCATGGAACAAGCAGGCCATAACATGAGCGCCAAAATAAATTTTTTCATGGTGTTTCCTTTAAGTTTGAAAATTTATTTGATGTTAAGGCAGATAAAAAAAGATTGCAATAAAAAAACGCCGACCACGAGGGTAGGTTGTTTGTCAGCCCGTTTGAGGCGATTATAAGTGTTTAACGTACACTTTAGTAAGTTTACCGAAATGTAAAAAAAAACTATAACTTTTTCGTATGACTGTAAAATTAGATGAGATTCGCCTCATATTTATGACCGGCGGCAAATTGTATATTGTTTTGTTGATATAATTCACCGGTTATAATGTTTTTTTCTTGCATCATGCGCAGACAGCGGATTTTTTCCAAAAGAGCGGGAGAAACTTCATCTCCGGTACATTTATGAAACTCTCTCAATAATATGGTTGTTTGATTGTCATCTAAATATCCGATGAGTTTACTTAAATCAAAATGATAGTTTGAAAAACCGGACATATTAAAATCAATAATACCATGAATATGGCCGTCTTCTTTCAGAATGATATTATTAGCGTTGAAATCACCATGAATAAAGTGAAATTCCTGATTTTCCAATTCTTTTGTTAATGCAAACAATTCTTCGTTTTTTTGAATGTGAAAAGTATCGAGCAGTGTTTCTATTTGTGTGAAAATTCCAGATTGAGTGTCTTGTGGAAAATCTTTTGGATGAATATTTCTGGATTCCTGAATAAAGTTTATACAGTCCCGACAAAAATTCATATATTGTTGTTGTGTCATACCTTTCTTATTAAAATTGTTCAGTGTCTCTCCCTCAATAAATTTATGCATTGTAAAAAGATGTCCGTTTTGTTCCAGAAGTTTTATATCGGGAATAGCAAATGAGGTTTTATTCTGAAGTTCTCTGCAAACTTCTTGTTCTTGTTTCAATAGACGACGATTGATTATATCTTTTGAAAAACGGAATACAAATTTTTCTGTTCCCATATAGGCCACAATAACAGTGTTGGAATAACCAATATTGATATCTACGTGTGCATCATGACAAAAAGAAGCAACAATCGCTCGTTGCTCATCTAATACTTTTTGATTGACAGGATAGTTTTTCATAACAAGCATAATACTATAATATGCTTAAGATGTCAACAGATATTGGATTGTATGGCAGATTTTCAAAACGCAGAGGGCGGACTTTCTAATCCGAACCGGTGGGGTTGACATTGAGTTGCGAAACGCTAAAATTTTTCATGTTTAATCAGTGGGATGATTAAACAAATTAAAAAAATGTCCTATTTTATAAAAATTATTTGCTGAATTTTTCCTGTAATTTTTGTAAGAACAGATTAGCCGCAGAAGAACGTACGGAAGATTTGTTCCAAACAATATTTAATTTTGCTTCCACTTTCGGTTCTAACGGACGAAAGCAAAGCGGGCTTTTATTGGAAGTATCAGCCAATTTATCCAAGGTTATTGCATATCCGATACCTGATTTAACCATTATGGCAGCATTAAATATTAAATTATATGTTGCAACGGTATTCAGGCTGTCAAACTGTCCGTGAAACCACTTAAGAAACTCATTATTTGATGATTTCTTTATCGCTTGGCGAGAATTTATCAAAGGCAAGCCTTTTAAGTCTTCAAGTTTGACTGATTTATATTGCGCCAACGGACAATCTTTACGCATCAAAACGCCCCATACATCAGCAACCGGCAAGGTAACACTATCATATTTTGATGTATCGTTATGTTGCACCAAAAGACCGAAATCCAAAAGTTTCTTATCCAGCTTTTCCATAACATCTTCGGCATTACCGGAATAGAGATGGAATGTAATATTCGGGTGTGTGGTGCGTATTTCTTTGATAACATCCGCAACATATTCCATGGCATCAGTTTCGCCGCCACCGATATAAACATCGCCCCTAATGTCAACACCCGAAGAAATGATGTCCCTCTTGGTTTTATCAACCATTTCAATGATTTCTTCGGCACGGTCTTTTAGAAGTATACCTTCATCGGTCAGTGTGATTTTGTATTTTCCACGCACAAAAAGCTTTTGCTTGAGTTCATATTCCAAATCTTGCAACTGACGAGTTAAAGTCGGTTGGGTTAAATGCAAAGCATTAGCCGCAGCAGTAATACTACCTTCACGGGCAACAGCTAAAAAATATTTCAAAACACGTATTTCCATAAGGAAAGCATAATAAGATTAATTATGCTTGTCAAGCATAATTAAATATTCAAAATAAGTATTTGCTATGTAAAAATAAACATTTTATATTGAAGATAAAGTAAATTAAACATGGGAGAAAATTTATGAAAATGAAAACATTATGTGCTTTGTCAATGACAGCTTTAGGTTTGGTCTTTGCCGCACCGGACAGCGCAAGTGCTGCTGAAGGTAACAATACAGAATGGGACAAGGTGTTTGCAAAGTCCGACAAGGTTGATGTGAAAAAAGTAACCTTTAAGAACAGATTCGGTATTGAGCTGGTAGGTGATTTGTATGAGCCGAAGAACAAACCGGAAGGCAAAATGCAGGCAATTGCAGTTTCCGGTCCATTTGGTGCGGTTAAAGAGCAATCTTCCGGACTTTATGCGCAGACCCTAGCAGAACGTGGTTTTGTAACCTTGGCGTTTGACCCGTCATTTACCGGTGAATCAGGTGGTGAAGTTCGTAATGTGGCAAGCCCCGATATTAACACTGATGATTTTAGTGCGGCAGTTGATTATTTAACAACCCTGCCTGAAGTTGATGAAAACAAAATCGGTATTGTCGGCATCTGCGGTTGGGGTGGATTTGCTTTGAATGCGGCGGCTCAAGATACTCGTATTAAGGCAACCGTTACCAGCACAATGTATGATATGACAAGGGTTTCTGCCAAAGGTTACAATGACGCTATGTCTGCAGATGATTTGTATAAAATGCGTGAGGATTTGAACGCACAGCGCACCAAAGAAGCGCAAGGTGCACCGATTGCCGGAGCTCCCGGATTGCCGGATAAATTAACCGGTGAGGAACCTCAATTTATTCAAGACTATTTCAATTATTACAAAACAAAACTCGGTTTCCATCCCCGTTCTATCAATTCCAACGGGCATTGGAATGTTACATCGGCATTATCTTTAATTACGCAACCGATTTTGGCTTATGCTGACACTATCAAATCACCTGTCTTAATGTTACATGGTGAAAAAGCCCACAGCCGTTATTTTTCGGAAGATGCCTTCAAAAAGCTGACCGGTGACAACAAAGAACTGATGATTATTCCGAATGCGAATCATACCGATTTGTATTACAAAACGGATGTTATCCCGTTTGATAAAATGGAACAATTCTTTAAGACTAATTTGAAATAATGCGTGGATTGCAACAAATATTAAGACTGTTGGTGTCGGTAATTATTTTATCGGCATCAACAGCCTTTGCTTTGGAGAACGAAACGATGCAAATGAAGATAGGAGATAAAGCATATTCGGTTGTTTTGAACGATAATAATACAACAAAAGCCTTACGAGAACTCTTACCAATGACGGTTACAATGGCAGAATTTAACGGTAATGAAAAGTATTACCTTTTGCACAACTCATTGCCGAGCAGACCTGAACACATTGGGCAAATAAAATCAGGTGATGTTATGCTGTTTGGCGATGATAGTTTAGTTGTGTTTTACAAAGATTTTAAGACAACATACTCATATACACGTATCGGACATATAGAAAATGCTGCTGATTTAGAACAAACACTTGGTCGTGGCAGTGTAACCATAACTTTTGAATAGAAAGGACAATAAAATGACAAAGAAAATATTAATCGTATCAAGTAGCTTGCGTGGCGGTAGTAACTCCGAGATTTTAGCGCACGAGGCTTCAAGAGGTGCAATTGATGCCGGTAACGATGTGGAATTTATCAACCTTAAAGGAAAAGAAATTAAATTCTGCATTGGGTGCTTAAGTTGTCAAAAAACACTTAAATGCGTGCAAAAAGATGATATGGCTGATTTGATTGGTAAAGTGCAAAATGCAGATGCCATCATTTTTGCAACGCCGATTTATTATTACGAGATGTCGGGACAACTCAAAACATTTTTAGACCGTTGCAACCCATTGTTTCCACAAGAGAACAAGTTCAAGGATGTGTATTTGATAACATCGGCTTACGATAGTTCCGAAAATGCCGCAGACAGAGCAATCAATGGACTTAAAGGCTGGATAGAGTGCTTTGAACAATCTCGTTTTGCAGGGGTATTGATAGGTGGCAGTATAGATGCTCCGAAATCAGCCGCAAGTCGTGAAGATTTACTCAAAAAAGCTTATGAACTAGGTAAAAACATTTAACTTACGGACTATTTCTATGACGATGTGGATTATAATTTTCTGGGTAAGCATTGCATTTGCAATAACGACATTGTTTTATGTCAGCGCAAGAATACCAAACCTGCTAGAATTTACTAACATTGCCGAGTGGGGAAAATTCAAGCAATTCTCACTAGGTTTATTGATAACGTTGGGCTTTACCGGAATAATCGCACTTTGCATTGATTTTATAAATGCAACCCTCTGTGTGATGTATGTCGCAATGATATGGGCGGTTAGTGACTTTGCTTTTTGGCTGATAGAAAAATTAAGACACATCACTTTTGAACATTACCCGGCCGGTTGGATAGCTTTGGTAATCAGTGCCATTGCTTTAAGTGTCGGTTGGTATTTAGACCACAATGTATGGCAAACGGGTTATGAATTAAAGACCAACAAGCAAATGTCGGATTTGAAAGTAGCTATGTTTGCTGATTCGCATATCGGAACAACTTTTGATGACAAAGGCTTTGCCAAACATCTCAAAATCATTCAAGCACAAAATCCGGATATAGTGTTCATTGCCGGCGATTATGTTGATGACGGAACAACTCGTGAGCAAATGATAAACGCTACCAGAACTTTAGGGCAAATGAAAACGAAATACGGAATTTATTATGTTTCCGGTAATCATGACAAAGGCTATTACGGTGCGGCACATCGTGGATTTTCCGAATATGATTTCTTTAATGAACTTCAAAAAAACGGCATTAATATTGTGCAAGATGAAAGCATTTTAATAGATAATTCGTTTTATATCATAGGAAGGCGCGATTATTCGGTTCGACATGAGCAAGGCG
>JAGCOI010000166.1 GCA_017645485.1 Alphaproteobacteria bacterium
ACTATGAAAATGAAGAAAATCTTGAAACCGACGAACCCTTAAAACGCAAAATGCACTTCGGCGGTTTTTCTTCCAAAATAAAATATCAGTTCGGCTATGATTTCATGGATGAGTTGGGCGATTCGGTTTTTATAAATCAATCACGTGAACATATCTTTTTTAGTGCTCAAAATCGACAATCTGCCGAACAGCTTGATATTTCGCTCGAAAATTTGGATGTTGCCGCCTTAAAAAAACAATATAAAAGACTCGCACGTAAATATCACCCCGATATGAATGCGGGCGATAAAACCTGCGAAGAAAAATTTAAAAAAATCACCACCGCCTATCATGATTTAATGCAAAAACTGCAACATAAAAGCTAAAAGAAAAAAAACACCGTTCATACGGTGCATTTTTTTCAGTCTCTTTGTTTTTTATCTGAAATATATTTTTTATTAAGTTGAGCGGATACTTTTTTACCTATAACGCTTTGTTTATATTTTAAAATGCGTTCTATTTGTGTCTTTTTGTTTTTGCCCGATCATTTTGCAAATTGATTTCTTCATGCACCGGCTCCATTTCATCTCCGATTCGCTTAAGTCTGCGATACATACCCGTTTTTTCAAACGAGCCACTATAGGCTTCTTTCGTGTCAAACGGAAAACCTGCCGCAAGCGCTTTTTTGCTCACCAGCGCACCGCTTTTATCTCTAAGCCATTCAACGGGTTCAACCTTAATAAAATAAGGTTGCCATTGCATAACACGTTCGCCGTTTGAAAGTAAGGTCTTATCCGTTCCCTCAATTTTTGCACGAATGCGAATAAATTTTTCACCGTTATATGTATATTCGGCATATGATTTGGCTTGATACGGCATTTCATAATCATCCGTATCCGCACAATCAAACTCGTAGGATTTTCCCGTTTTTTTCAGCTTTTTTGCCTTATATAAAGCTTCCAACTCATCTTGATTGTCAGTTATTGTTTGCGGAAACTGCCCGTATAAAACCGTCTCAACACCTTTAAATTTTCGGCCTTTTTTGATTTCATTTTGCGCTATCTGGTTTGCCTTAAGTGCTCTTATTATCGGTCTGATTGATAAATCACGCCAAGATGTCCAGGCATATCCTTGAACAGAGCCTTTCGTCACGGCTTTAATATCCTCATATTCATCTGCCGAAGATGTCCAAAGCCAACCCGAAGGCTTACCGTCTGCAGCCATCACATCCAAAAATTGTCTGCCGCCCAAAAGAACGGCTAAATCAGAAAGAGATGCGGTTTTCATCGCATCTTCTTTCAATATCTCAAGGGCATCATCACCCCATAAATCTTCTGCCGACGGTAAAGTTATGTCCATCTTATGTCTCTTCAATCAGCGAGCGGCTGCTTTTTGCTCTTTTAAAGCCGAAAGGCTTTGAGAATTTTCCTGCTCTTTCGTTAACGTTAAAAACATAAAACGTTCAAAGTCTTCCTTTAATTCATATTGATACGCTGACACTTGGGAGGGTGTATATTTTTCATCATTAACCATATGTCTCACCCATTGTGCCCAATTGGGTGCACGCACCTCATCATTTTCATCAACATACAAAAGCAAACAATTTTCCTTATTTTCTTTATCATCTGCAATGTGGCGTGCGGCAAAACAACCCTCAAACTCTTCTTCTTGCCATTCCGACATAATTTCGTCATCTGTTTTTTCTAACGTTTCTTTAGTCATTCTTATTTCCTTTATAAGCTTTAAGTTTTGTTTGTCTGAAGTAAATCTTTGAGCATTATAACATATTTTTTAATAATTGCAACCCGTTTGTTATAATCGGACAAATCGCCGCTGACAAACAATTTTTGATCGGGCCTGATTTGCATCACACCAAACGAGCGCTGAACCAAATTCAGCAACGCACCGACCGCATCAAACACATTATTGTGAAATCCGATAAGAAGTCCTTTCGCACCGGCTTCCAATTTGGCAATGTTTGCCTCTTTACACAGTTGTTTTATTTCGATAATTTCAAGCAAATTTTCAACCTCACTCGGAATCGGTCCGAACCTGTCTATCAACTCGGCTTTCATATCCAAAATTTCATCTTTGGTCCTTAAATTACCTATTCGTTTATAAAGACCGAGACGCACACCCAAATCTTTCACATAATTTTCCCCGATCATAATCGGAATACCTGTTATAATCTGC
>JAGCOI010000167.1 GCA_017645485.1 Alphaproteobacteria bacterium
CTTACCAAACGACCGGAAAGAGTGGCAGAACATTTGCCGAAAGATTGGGGAAACGGTTGGGATAATGTGTTTTTTTCCGTTACGGCGGAAAATCAAGTCCGAGCCAATGAAAGATTGCCGATTTTAATGGATTTACCCTTCAAACATAAGGGAGTAATGACCGCACCGTTTATCGGACAAATCACATTGAAAAAATGGCTCAAAAGCGGACAAATTGAACAAGTTGTCGCAGGTGGTGAGAATTATGACGGTTCCCGTATTATGAAATACGAATGGGTTAAATCCTTATACGACGAATGCGTGGCGGCAAATGTGATGTTTTGCTTTATAGAGACAGGAACGAAATTTGAAAAAGACGGCAAAGTTTATACGATACCGAGCAAACGCTTGCAAAGCGAACAAGCATACAAGTCCGGTTTGCAATTTGCAGGCAAACCGATTGAATGGCAACTACACAAGCCGCAAAGCGAACTTTTTGATGACGGCTGGTATGTTAAACACTGGCGTGAAAATTGCAAAACTTGCGGTTCAAGGCTTATTTGTAACGGATGTTCTAATTGTGGCGAATGTGAGAAATAAAGCGTAATAAATCACTGCAGAAACGTGGCGGTTTTTTAATATTTGTGTATTTTAAACTAAAAGTCATTGACTTTTAGTCAATAATGTATATTATACACTCATAGCAAAGGAGTAAAGATTATGACTAAACGCCAAGAAAATGCCCTAAAAACACGTCAGAAACTGTTGGATACTGCAACAGATTTAATCATCAACGGCGATTTTCATACCCTCAATGTGGAAGATATAACCAAGGCCTGCGGATGCGCAAAAGGTACATTTTATACCTATTTCAAGAATAAACAGCAAATCAGTTGTGAAGTGTGTCGCAAGTTATTTGACCAGATTGCCCAGCGTATGCAACAAATGAAAGATAAAACTTTTTTGGAACGTTTGGAACACTACTTTGAAAGTTTTATGATAGAAGTTGAACGCTATGACATCAATATTTGCCGTGAATGGATACGCAATGTTCTTGACCCGAAAACATCTGATGAAGAATGGGATAATACCAAATGGCAGTTTGATATTAAAATGTTGCAAGACATCTTAAAACAAGCCGTAAAAGATAAAGAATTAAAGCCGGATGCACCGATAGAACTTATTACCCACATCATCATTTCCGAACTTTACGGTATGATGACGTGTTGGTGTATGTCTGACGGTGTTTTTGAACCGAAAGATTGGACGAATAAGGTCTTTAAGGCTCAAGTTGAACCGCTGTTAAAGCCATACTTATTGGGAGAATAAAAATGAATAAAACATACTATTACAATTTTAATAAATTTGATGCCTCATTTTGGGCGATGATACTCGCTTTTATTATGGCGGTCGGATGTTTAGGCTGTTGCAAATGTTGTTGTTTTTGTTTAGGTGTTTGGATTTTGTTCGTACTTACGGTGCTTTTGTGGTGCTACAAACATATTAAGCATAAAGCTGTTGTCATAACAGATGAAAGCATCAAAATTGACTATTGTAATCCTCTGGCTTGGAAAGATATCAAGTCTGCCGAAATTAAAACCGTTCGTATGGGGCGCAAAGACTATAAGATTTTGTCGTTGAAACCAAAGGAAAATATAGAATATCGCTATAATTGGTTGCAAAAACATAACTGTTGTTTCGGTCCGTTTGCTATTCCGTTGTATGGTATTCTGACACCGGAAGATGAAGAAGAAATTATGAAACTCGTGGCAGGGAAAATCAAATAATGATGAAGAAATATCTGCAACCGGTTCGCTTTTTAATACAGGCATTCTTTATGGCCGGAATTTTCCTGTCATTCTTGCCGTTTGCTGATACCGTGGGACGAATGATATTTTTATCCGTTGTCTTCTTGGGTGTGTTCTTTTGCGGCTTTATTTGCCCTTTCGGAGCAATACAGGATTGGCTCGGCTGGATTGCGCAAAAACTTCGGATTCCTCGTTTTAAGATACCGCCGTATATTCAAGTTTATTTGCAATGCTCGCGTTATTTTTTCTACGCTTTAAGCACTATCGGAATAACCTTTTTCTTTTTGAGTGCTCGCTTTGAATTTAATCACGGTGTCTTTTTAGGCGCATTTGAATGGATTACCGCCGGTACAATCGGATTGTTTTTGTTATTGGCAATCTTTACGGACAGACCGTTTTGTAATTATTTCTGCCCCAAAGGTGCATCTTTAGGCCTTTTAAGCGTTATGCGTTTGGTCAGTATTTCACGCGAGGAAAGCAAATGCGTTCATTGCCATTTGTGCGACAAGGCTTGTCCGATGAATATTATGGTGGAACAGTCCGACTTTGTGCGGCACCCGAACTGCATTAACTGTATGAAGTGCATCTGCGCTTGTCCGCAAGATTGTTTGCGCTTCAAATTACTGACAATAAAACAACAGAAAGGAAAAACAAAATGAAACGATTTTTAACCGGTTGCTTAACGGCAATCACATTGGGATTACTTACATTTAACACACAAGCAAAGGAAATTGATATGACTGGTAAAAAAGTTTTGGTGGTTTATTTTTCAAGAACCGGTGAGCAATACAGTGTTGGAAACATAACCGAGGGAAATACGGCCGTTATTGCAAAAATGATAGCCGAGCAAACAGGTGCGGATATGTTTGAGGTTAAACTCAAAAATGACACATATCCGGCGGCTTATAAGGCCTTGACGGAAGTTGCGCTTTCTGAAAAGAAAGCCAATGCGCGTCCGGAAATTGTCGGAGATGTTGCAAATTTTGCAGATTACGATGTTGTATTTGTCGGAACGCCGAACTGGTGGGCAGATCTTCCGATGGCCCTTTATACCTTTATGGAAGCACACGATTGGAACAATAAGACTATTGCACCGTTCGTAACGCACGAAGGAAGCGGTTTGTCCTCAATTCCGAGAAAAATCGAATCAACAACCGGAGCAGAAGTTTTGAGCGGTTTGGCAATTTACGGCCACGTGGCACAAAATGACCGCGAACAAGCCAAGGAAAATGTAACAAATTGGCTCAAAAAATTAGGCTTTTAAGGAGAAATAATATGCAATATGTAAAGTTAGGTAACACAGGTGTTGATGTTTCAAGAATCTGTTTAGGGTGTATGAGTTTTGGTAAACCGGGCAAGGAAAATGGAGTATTTCCTTGGGCAAAAGATTATGATGAAGCCAAGCCGATTTTCAAAAAAGCGGTTGATTTAGGTATCAATTATTTTGATACAGCAAATGTTTATCAGCTTGGAACTTCGGAAGAAATTACCGGTAGATTGATAAAAGATTTAGGATTAAACCGTGATGAAATCGTTGTTGCAACCAAAGTGCATTTTGATATGCGTCCTGGTCGTCCGAATGGTGGTGGCAGTTCACGTAAAAACATTATGGCAGAGATTGACCACAGTTTGAAACGCTTGGGATTGGATTATGTTGATTTATATCAAATCCACCGTCTTGACCATAATACACCTTGGGAAGAAATTATGGAAGCCTTGCACGATGTGGTTAAAGCAGGAAAAGCACGTTATATCGGTGCTTCTACAATGTTTGCTTGGGAATTTGAACGTTTGCAGAATATTGCCGAGAAGCACAACTGGACCAAGTTTGTTTCCATGCAAAATCAATATAATTTGATTTATCGTGAGGAAGAGCGCGAAATGATGCCGCTTTGCCAAGACCGCAATGTTGCGGTTGTGCCGTGGTCACCACTCGCCGCCGGAAGATGTGCCAGACCTTGGGGGCAGCAAACTGCTCGTTCCAAGATTGATGATGTTTCTCCAATGGTTTGGACAACACCAGAACAAGATAAAAAAGTTGTTGATGCTTTAGAGGAAGTTTCCAAAAAGAACGGACACACAATGGCGCAAAATGCTTTGGCTTGGATGCTTTCCAAACCTTATGTAACCGCACCGATTGTCGGAACAACCAGTGTTAAACACGTGGAAGAAGCGGTTTCTGCTTTAGATATAAAATTATCCGATGAAGAAATAAAGGCTTTGGAAGCACCTTATGTTCCACACATCAAAACAGGTGCATTTTAAGGAGAAATCAGTATGACACAAACATATTTAACATTAAATAACGGATTGAAAATGCCGCAGTTTGGCTTAGGTGTCTATCTGGTTCCGGACGGTAAGGATACCATAGAAGCCTGCTTAAACGCTTTTAAGCTCGGTTATCGCCATATTGATACGGCACACGCTTATCAAAATGAACGAGGTGTAGGCGAAGCTGTCAAGCAAAGCGGTTTGAAACGTGATGAGATTTGGATTACCACTAAACTCTGGCCAAGCGAATATGGCGAAGGCAAGACTATAGAAGCCATTGATAAGATGCTTAAACGCTTGCAAACCGATTA
>JAGCOI010000168.1 GCA_017645485.1 Alphaproteobacteria bacterium
AGTTTGCTTTATGATAATATCGTGTTGCAAAGAGAATTGAACAGATTACAGGAAGATGTTTCGGAACAGGTTCAAACGGAATTGTCGGATAAACAAACGGAATTGACACGTGAATACAAAATAAATGAAGATTTGCAAAAGAATTTTAATGAGCAGACAAAGGCTTTTACGGAAGGTATGCGTATTATCGGGATAAGCTCGATTTTGTCGCTTGTTTCGATTATTGTGCTCGGGTTTTTACTTCAAAGATGGGTGATTAAACCGATTAAAAGGCTTTCGGAAGTGACGAAACTTGTGTCGAAGGGTGATTTTTCACACCATGTGGCCGTTGATAAAAAACAAGTGTTTTTTGATGAGTTCGATACGCTTGCAAATACATTTAATACAATGATTTCAAATATTGAACACAATATTTCCGAAATTAAAAATTCAGAGTTTTTTTTACAGTTGTTGATTGATACGATTCCTGACGGTATTCGTGTGATTGATCAGGATTATCGGATTGTGCATTCAAATAAGGCATATGATATGCAATTCAGCACCGTAGGGCATACGGAAAAATGTTTTCAGGCATACGGATATGACCGGCCGTGTCCGAGAAGCGTATTCAATTGTCCTTTTAAGGAAATTAAAAATTTGAACAGCAAAAGCATTTCTTTAATACAAAACGTGGACGGACGGCCTTTGTCGGTTAATGCGGCGCCGCTTAAAATGGTTGGCAGTGACGGAACGGAAAGCTTTTATATTATTGAATCTATTCGTGATTTGAGTGAAGATATTCGTTTTTCACATCAGCAAAAAATTGCATCATTGGGTTTTTTGGCGACATCGGTTGCCCATGAAATGAAAAATAATTTGGGTTCGATGCGTATGATTATAGAGTCGATGTTGGAAAACGATAAAGACGAGAATCAAAACAAATATTTGCGTTTGATATATGATCAATTGCTTGCAAGTATTGCGATACCTGAGAGATTATTGAAACTTGCACGGCATAACTATGAAGCGCCGGAAGAATTTGAAGTGCAAGATTCGATAGATGAGGTTATTTCTTTGTTGGATTATGAAGCAAAACGCAACGGGGTTGCGGTTAAACGGGATTTTGTAAAAGGTGATTGCCGTATTATGGGCAATGCGGCGGATTTTAAGATGATTATTTTAAATTTGGCACAAAATGCCGTTAAAGCCATGCCGTCCGGCGGGGTGTTGACGTTTAGGACAGGCAAAGACAGAAATTATGCCATGATAGATATTCAGGATACGGGGATAGGTATTGAAAAAAGCAAAATAAATCATATTTTTGAGCCTTTTTATTCGGACGGACAACAAAACAGGCAAAGCGGAACCGGACTCGGATTGGCCATTGTGAAATCGCTTGTCGATAAATATAAAGGGCAAATTTTTGTGGAAAGTAATCTGCATGAGGGTACCACTTTTACAATCAAATTTCCACGTATTAAAAAATAGGCTTGCAAAAGGCAAAAAAAAATATTATAGAGTATGAACGTATTGATTTAGAGGTTTTATATGAGTAAAGAAGAATTGTTGGAATTGACCGGTGAGGTTGTGGAAAAATTGCCGAACGCCATGTTTCGCGTAAAACTTGAAAACGGTGTTGAAATTTTGGCGCACACAGCCGGAAAAATGCGCAAGTTTCGCATTCGCGTGATGGTTGGTGATAAGGTGGATATTGAGATGACACCGTATGATTTGACCAAAGGTCGCATCACGTTCAGACATAAAGATTAATTTTATTTGAAAATTTGCAGAAGATGTATGCTTTCAGTGTTTATTGAAAGCCGTTTTTTTATTGTGTTTTTTATAGACGAGATCAAAGGGATAAGCTCTAGGATGACGGGTATGGAGGCAGGGCGACGAAGGAGATTGCAATGACAGTCGGAGACTTGGGGGATTGCCACGTCGTGCGAAGCAAGCCTTGCAATGACAATATAGATGGCAGGGGTGTGATGCCGAAAGAGATCCTGAAACAAGTTCAGGATGACGAACTCCAACAAGTGGAGCGCGACGGCTTTGCCGCTTGCTCATCTTCGATTCCAGCATGACAGGGTTGGGGAGGTATGACGACTTAGGGGATTGCCGCGTCGTGCGAAGCAAGCCTTGCAATGACAGGAAAGAAAAAAAGTCGGTCTAGCAACGCGATGGCAGTTAAGGTCTCGGGAGATTGCCACGGCGACACAGTCGCCTCGCAATGACAATATGATACCGTCGCCATTTGCGGTGAAAATAACGTTTTGAGGTTATTTTCATCCTCATGCGCAATGACAATATAGATGGCAGGGGTGTGATGCCGAAAGAGATCCTGAAACAAGTTCAGGATGACGAACTCCAACAAGTGGAGCGCGACGGCTTTGCCGCTTGCTCATCTTCGATTCCAGCATGACGAACTCCAACAAGTGGAGCGCGACGGCTTTGCCGCTTGCTCATCTTCTATTCCAGCATGACAAGGTTGCTCTTCTTCGATTTTGGCATGACGGAGTGACACAAGTGAGAGATGATGGGTGTTTGAATGAAAAAAAATGTAAATATTACAGAAATGTGAATTTTTTATAAAACGCCTGAAAAATGAGGGTTGTTTCGTATTTTTCACTTTACTTTTATGTTTTTTTTTCATAAAATAATGAGCAACGACAAGTGTGCGTGCGATTTTGCGCGTCTGAGATACGGACAGGTGGCGCAAGACGCTTTTTCGCTTATGGAATAAGGGGATTCTGATATGGGCAATATGTCAAAGAAAATATTCGGATCAGTGGTTTTTGCTTTAGCGCTGTTTTGCTGCGCCAAAGTGGCTGTTACCGGTTTGACAACCGAGGAAAAATGTGAGGCATTGCCTGACTGTGAAGCGTTGGGGTATAAAAGAGGTAATACCGATTGTAATGAGTATGAGCAAATCAGATGTCCGTATAATGCCGTATACAGCAAATGTGTGAATACGGATTGTGAAAAAATGGGCTTTTCCATCGGCGATAAATCCGCCTGGTGTAAGAAAGACAAAATTGTTTATTGTCCGACAGATGAAAATTATTCGCTTTGTCAGGAAGCTTGCGGTTTATGTAATCAGGGTGAAACGAATCCCGCTTGTCCTTACGGTATACAACAAATACAGGTGAAAAAAGACAGTACTTGTGAAACAGATTGCGAAACGGTCGGGTTGACCAATGATTGCGATCAGCCGTGTTATGAATGCAGAGTTTGTGAAGAAGATAAAAACAGCGGTTATATTGATGCCAAAGATCAATGCGAAGAAGATGAATATGTGGTCGGTGTTGTTAATCCGTCTTGTCCGGAAAATCTCGGTAAAGGTCAAAAATATTTGTGTAAGGTGTGTCCGGACGGTATGATTCCTGACGGGGATATGACTGACGGCAGCGATGGCAAGACAAGTTGTAAATGTGATGAAGAACATGGTTCTTATGCAAGATGTCCGACGGGTGCGGATTGTGATCGTGTGGATACATCAAGTGAATTTTCGGAATGCTATCGTCCTAAAATTGATGAAGATGAAGACGGCTGTGTTAACGGGGATAACAATCAAAAGGGCTATGTGAAATTTGTTGAGGATAATATGGATGATCACTTTGAATATGCCAATGCCCCGGTTACGTTTATATTAAACGAAGACGGTAAAAATGTTGAAAACAAATGTGTTGAAGTTTTAGGTTGTAACAGCGAGGTTGAAGGATCTACCCAAACGCCGAATTTTGATAACTATTTTGTAACGGATAACAGGCAATTAGGCGGTACGACATGTTCTTGGGTTTCGGGATGTAATACGGAAAATACAAATATCAGAGAAGATAAATGTTCGACAGGGCGTGTGTTCAGCGAGGTTAAGGAAGCCGGTGGTCATAAGTGCGGTCAATGTTTGTGTGATATAGAAAGAGGTTATTATCCGAGTGCGCCGGACGGACGTATCAGTACAAGCGAAAAAATAGACGGTCAGGTTTGTTTTGTGGCAACGGCATGCGATGAAACACAAAATTGGACGGCGGCATGGGAAGATGACCACTTTAATTATGACAAGAAAGATGAGGGCGACGGATTGTTGCCGGCTTGCCGCAAAATTTTGGGATGTAACGGGAACAAAGATGCGGCAAACAGTGAGAATAAGTATGATGCGAACTATTTTTCCATTGTGGAAGTTTCAAATGCCAACACAACATGTTATTATGTAAACGGGTGTAAGGAAGGAAAGGTAACTTCATGTGATGCAAGTCAGGGTTTAAGATGGAAAAAGCTTTCAGCTACGTCTTCGGATTATAAAGAAGTTGCACAACTTAATTTACGGTGCGGTACGTGCGAGTGCGATGTTTCGAGGGGCTATTATGCAAACGGATGCCCCGAAGGTGCCGTTTGTACGCAAGTCGGCGGATGTTATAAGGTTGAGGCAGATACTTGTGCCGAGGGTTATGTAAAGCCCGATGAAGCAGACAGTGTGCATTTTCAAATAGGTGTGGTCAAGAAGTTTACGGGCTCAGACGGAAACGAAGTTTCATGCCGAAAAGTTAACGGATGTAATTCAAATAAGGGGGCAACTGAAAATGCTGCGGATTTACAGGATGATTTGAAATATTTCGATGTTGCTTCCAAAACGCTCGGTACAAAGACATGTTATTGGCGCACCGGCTGCCGATATGTTGAAAAGGGCGGAGATTGCGGTGCAGGCTATCTTAAAGGAGAATGCTCTGAAGGTAAAACAACGGATAATGCCCGATCAAAGGTATGCTGTTTATGTGCAACAGCGACCTGTGAGACAGGGACGAGTATTTATCCGGTTGAAAAGAAGACTTATCAATGCACAACCAGCGGGCAAAGCGGGGATAAACCTTGTTATGCCTGCACGTGTGCAAAAGATTATTGCGGCAGCGGATGTAATACGAAATTAAGTGCGTGTGATGCAAATAAATATAAATACGATAAAGTTGCCAATGCCAAAATGGGCTCAAAATGCGAGACGATTTCTCGAAATGAAAATTACAGCTGTGTTTATGAAGGCGTTAAATATGACAGTTTTGAATGTAATGACGGATTTAAGAAAAACGGTAATGAATGCGTTGCCAAAACATGTGAGGAAGATTATGGCTTAAAATCCGCACCGTCAAGTGATGTGACGCAAACATCAAAAGGAACGATTGAAAAAATCGGCAATCGATTTGAGGTTTGTTATTCTTACCAAACGAAAGAATGCCAAGATTATTATATGCTTACGTTTGCAGAAAAAGAGGCGATTACAGACGACGGTATTCGGGCCAGATGCCAAGAGATAGATCCGGTTTCAGGTTTGCACTGTTACAGCTGCGAAAATAAGGGCGGTAGTCAATGTGTGTATAAATTTAAGGATGCAAACGGTCAGAATCAAACGCAGAATATGACGGTTAATATTTGCGGTGATGAATATAAATATGAAGCGCAAGACGGTATGGTTTTGAGAACCGGGGACAGATGTATTAACGTTGTTAAAAGAGGCGGTGATTTGTGTGCCGTTAAGACGCTTTATAAGGACTTTGCGTGTAAAGACGGTTGGCAAATTCAAGAAGACAGTGAGGGTAATGCTCTCGGGTGCATACCGGTAACGTGCGAAAGCAAGAAAGAGACGGTTACAATCAATAATACGGATACGCAAGTGACCATGTCGGAAGCAGAGTGCGATACGGCGGGTTGGCGGACATGTGCCAGCAAAGAAATTTTGTGCGGGAATAATTCGTGTAAATGTTATTACGGTATTTTGAAAGATTGCACGGATTACGGTTATTTAAATCAGTGTGTGCCGGGCTTTAAATGCGAAGAAAAAGGCGTGAGAATCGGCGGTGAAATGAAGATTTGTTATGAAAAAGGCGTTGAAAGCACTTGTGAAGATTACGGTTATTTAGCAGAAGAAGATAAGACAGGCGGTAAGAAATGTACGACGATTCCGGGGCTTGCAAGCGGTGCAGATGCTCAAGGTAATACGCTTTTTAACTTAACATGTTACAGTTGCGGTTTTTGTGAGGCAAATCAATGCACAAAAGATGGCGGTACGGCTTGCGGGCAAACATTGGGCACATGCAAAAAAGTAGATGAGATTGATGTTTGTACATTTACGGCAACAAGCGGTTGCGGAACGGGCTTGTGGCGTTCGGCAGATACGGCTATTGAACACGGACACATGGATATAACAAACACATCTCCAGATGCATCTTGTGATATTTGGAAAAAAGGCGCGGATGATGCCTGCCAAGTTGACAGATATTATAATAAAATTGTGTGCGATACATGTTACAGAGCAAATGAAGGGCAAACACAATGTACGGCTTTAACGTGTCCGACAGGGTTGGTTGCGTATGAAAATATAACAGAGAATCAATTGAATCGGCGTGTTGTTGAGCGCGCAGATGTTGAGGAAAACGGAACAACATGTGCCAGATGTTATAGCGTTGGCGGTTGTGATAATGCCAAGGGTTATTACAGCAAAAATGCCTCGAATTTGTCCGGTCTTTTGAACGAAGGTTATCATTTGAAACAAGAGGGTGCTGAAGAATGTTTGAGGGTTGCTCAAAATTCGTGCCGTGCCTGCTTTAAGTGGGATGGTTTAACAAAAAGCTGTCGTCGAAAAACATGTGAAGACCTTAAATATACAGAAAATGGGAAAAATCGGACATATTTTTCGAAAGCTGAAGCAAGTGAGTGTTATAAATTTACGGAACTCGGCAGCGGTACTAACACAACAATAGACGATGGATATGTGATTAGCGGGATAAGTGCGGCGGTTCAATGTTCTGAGCGGGTTGAAAACGGCGGTATCGGACTGACTTATTGCGTGAAGAAGGTTTGTGATGAATCAAATAAGATGTACAACACGGAACAAGCCTGTAACCAGAATAAGGTAAAATACGGCGTTAAGAGTTGTCGAAAGGCGACAGCTTTGGACGGATGTGATGATGATAATTTCCCTTGTTGGACGCCGAATTTCAGCGATCCGATTGTGTGCAATGATATTAAAGCCGTATCATCAAGCGAAGATTACGGCGATGGCGATGAACAGGTGTTTACAGCCGGATATAATTACCAAGCAAACGGCGCTAAAAATTTGGTTGAGCCGGGTAACGATTTGCCCGGACATAAGTATGCAACACTTAACGTGATACTCGGCTTAACGGAACCCAATAAATTAGTCAAATCAAGCGATGTATATTCTTGTTTGCAACCAACAGACCACACAGGTACGTGGCATAGTATAGATTCGGTGTGTTTTGAGGACGGCGGTTTATGTGTGGAGCCTGAAGATGACAGTATATGTAATGAAGATGCAAAGATAGACAATTACTGGTTTACCAACTTTACAGACGCCAAAAATTATATGGTCAATCAGTGCAGAGGCGGCACATTGCTTTTATATGAGGGTAAGGTAAGGTGTGAATGCGACAGATTGGATCGTGTTGATGTTACAAAATGCAGTGATGTTGAAACTCAATATTATCCGACAACTGCTAACCCGAGACAATGTTTGTATGACTTAGGTTGTGATACCGCAGCAGGATATTATAACAGTGAGTCTACATGTCTTGATAAAAATCCCGGGGTTTATGGGTGATTAGAAGTTAATGGTTGCTATATACGTGATTTAGATAAAAAAGTGACGTGCTGCTCGCCGGCAAACCCGAATTATCCGCACGAAGGGTTTACACATGAAGATCCTTGCGATAAAAAATTATTCGGTTGTTGGAGTACGCAAAAGAAAGTGATAAAGACTCTTAACAATAGTAACCAAACAGAGAATAGGACATGTTGGAAATGGGTTCAAAATACCTGTGAAGGTTATGGTTATAAGGATACCACCGGTGATGGCGGCCGAGGTAGCTTGCAAACAGAAACTTATTATAATACTTATCAAAAATGTTATGAGTGGGCAGAAAGCGGCAATAATAGTTATACATTTTTGATTACAAGAGGTGATCCAAATACCGGTCAAGCAGTGGAGCCTTTGAAGTGTTATGATAACGCTAACAATGCAAATAAGGCCTCATGCCCCAATAGGGGAGGTGCATTTGATAACAATACTGCAAGCGATTGTCAAAAAGGCAGAGGTACTAATGTTTCTGACGGTCAACATAACTGTTGCGAACAGGGTACTGCCGGTTGCGATGAGTCTTACAGTGCTTGTACCGGTGTTAAAACATGTTATATCATTGATAATCGTTACAGATGCAAGGCTTCCAATAGATTCTATGAAAACTCTTCTTGGTCAGACGGTTCCCAGCCTTGGCACCCCACTTATTCTACCTATTACCACGTCGAGGATGGGTATAAAGAAGTAAATCCCAGTTCCAATAACGGTTGTACCGAGGCTGAAGTTCCTCTCTATGCCTTTGGTGAAAACTTCGCTCCGGATTTCTATAGGTATGGTTTGTCGGGTACAACGGGTAGTCAGCTCTTTGATGAAATTTTAACATCTTGTGTCGGCGGTGACTTGTGGATTGAAAACGGTTATCTTGTTTGTAATTGTTCTAATGTTACCGCTTCTGTTACCGCTTCCGAACCAAAAGATAATTATTGCCCGAAATATCACAAGTGTGTGAAAAAAGACCCGGGTGATGACTGCTTTTTCGACGATGGTTGCGATGACAGAGGCTTAAATGGTGCTACTAAATATTATGATTCTCAAGGCGCTTGCCAATCAGATAATAATGGTGCCCTTTGCAAACAACTCGATAATTCTTCCTGTTGGACCCGTTCAGGTTGCGGTATAGGTTATTATCCAGATCCCGCAACAGGTAGATGCTTGGTCAACACCTGTGAAAACTACTCTAAAACTGCAGGAGCTGCTGCTACCCATGTTGAAAATGCTTATTACGGCGATTGGGAAGAAACATTATACTTTACTAACGAAATGGATCAATGCGGCTTGTTTAGAGAATACGAAATTGATATACCTGAAGGAACAGTGATATTTGCCAAAGGTGCGGGTAATGCCGCTTGTCCTGACGTCGGAGAATTTGCCGATGACGGGACAGAAACCTGTTTAGCAGGGGAAAACAGACCGTATCATCCGAAAAAAGCCGGTAAGGGCGCTAAACAAAAGTGCCATACCATCAGCTATGGTGATGATGCACCTTGCAGTAAATATGCTTATCATCTAAAATATTATGACTATTCTAATTACGACACTCAGGATTACTGGGTTGCATGGATGAGTGAAGATTGCACATCTGCAACAGCATCAATCACTTGGGAACCAGAAGAAGACTATTATGAAAGTGATGGGCACGGCGGTCGTAAGACGCATTACATTGATTACGGATGTAAGAAAGGTTTGTTGGGCGAGCTTGGTGATGAGGATCCGGATGATGTGATATATATGCCTCTGGAAGAGTGGGAATTATATCTGCCAGGAGGGTGGGGATATATCAATTGTTATGATCAACCGAATAGTAAAAGATGTTATATTCGGAAACAATGTACACCAAGTGCCTGTCTCGGATTTCCGTATCGTGTAGGAAATGGCAGAAGCGTGAGCGGTGATATTACTTCTAATGCGACCAAGAGTGTTGTTTTAGGTCGAATCTTGGAGACAGGATATACCAACAGGAAGAGGGGAATAACAAATAGATACTATTTTGGTACTTTATACAGTTATAAACCGAATGCGGATGGTGCGTATGATGTTAGAGGCAATTATAACCATTTAGGCAACGGTGTGTTTGAAATTCATGATGCTATCGGCCAAGTTTGGGGCTATATTAACTTCGGCAGTACTGAAAACTATTCGCATTATGAAGATACGTTGAAATATTCTTCAGGTATGGAGACCGGCTATGGCGATATTTCTTGTGCAAATACAAGTGGTCCTGCTAATAGTGGCTTTACTAATGACAGAGTAACTTCTGTCGGGTGTTATGCGACGTATTGGATCGACTCCCAAGGCGGTACTAACTGGAGCTATAATCCGGAATCAAATAACTGCAAATGTTGTGAAGTATTTAAGAATGAGACAAAGAAGAGACCTGTTACTTGCCCTTCCACTACTGTAGAACGGCTTTTCAAACAGTTTTGTGAAGGACAAACAGAGGAAAGTTGTGGCGGTATAACTACATCCAGTCAGTTTGATATTTATGCA
>JAGCOI010000169.1 GCA_017645485.1 Alphaproteobacteria bacterium
CAACACGATATTATCATAAAGCAAACTCATCACGTATTGATTACGTTTTGAAACGTTATGAAAATCATTTGAATATTTTTCGGCATAAAACATCGTAAACATTGTCAAAAACAGTGTTGCCATAAACACAAACAAAGCAAAAACCGTATAAAAAATTTTTTTCTTTAAGCTGAAATACATTTATTGTTCCTCAAACAGACGTTCGCCTTCCAAATGTGCTCTATCGATATGATACAGTTTATAGTAAGTCAGTGTATAATCCAACAAACCGCCGAAATTCGGTAAATTACTGTCTAAAACCATACCCCAATCCATACGTTTGCCGTATAAAATATCTTCCCGCGCTCTTGATACGGCACGCGTTTCCCGAAACAGCGCATAATTGATATTACTGTTCAGTTTCAGCATATAATCACGCACACAGGCTTCAAGTGAAGGGTAAATCTTATATTTATACCCGTCCTCTTTATCTTCCAAAGGTTCTAAGCCGTCTTCTTCAAACCAAACCTTTGTCTTAAATAAATTATTGGCTTTTAAAACAATGCGCGAGGTGCCCCAGTTCGTATATATGGCTGCCCCCGCCACCAAAAGCGATGCCGGCACAATATCAACCTTTTTTTGCAATTCATTTAACAACTTAATATATCGGCGTGTATCCTTAAAATGCGTCGTCACATCATACTTTTGTGCCAATTTATCAATATAATCCATATCCATACGGCTAAAATCTTTATGTTGCTCAAAATCATACAATAAGGCATCAACCATCTCGCGTTCATCTGAAATTTCTTCATTTATTTTCAAAACAATCGGAATCAAAATTTTCATAAATGTTCTGTTGCGCTCTGTTTCGTTTTCCTGCGTTGCAAAATCAGAAGGAATATTTTTCACAAAAATTCTCGGATATTCCTCATCCGGCAAATCGATATATTTATCATAGGCCAATTCCTCAAACATTTTTTCAAGTTCCTGCGTTTGAAAATCCGATAAATACACGCTGTTACCTTCCACATGCACTTTACCGCCTGCCAGCGCCGAAAAACTGAATAACACCCCTATTAAAACCAACAGCCGTTTTTTCATTATTTTTCCTCTCGGACACATAAAAGCCCTGTAATATATTTTTTCAAAACGGCTTCTACTCTGTTTTTTAAGGTCTCACGTGCATGCGGGCACCCCTTACACCGACCCTCAAGGCGAACATATAACACGCCGTCCGAAAATCTTAAAATTTCTATATTACCGCCGTCTGCTTTTAAAAACGGACGCACCCTCGCCTCAACAAGAGCTTCGGCTTGTGCCTTAATATTCTGCTTTGAAAAATCAAATCCCTTAAACTTTGCAAAATCAAACTCCACGATTTGAGCCATCACTTGCGGCGCTACAACATCAAAATCAGCCTCATCTTTTTTTTCAACAAAAACCATATCGGGCAAAATCAGCACCCTTAAAACACCTTCAATATTTAATATATTTTGCGCAAGCTCGGAAGAATTTTCAGTCTTTATATCGGCATATTCCGCACATCCTGCCCGCAAAATTTCCGTATTCAAATAAAAATTGCGCACATTTGAATTATATGTATCTTCAACATCAATCAACATTTGATTTTTCCTTTAATATTTCA
>JAGCOI010000170.1 GCA_017645485.1 Alphaproteobacteria bacterium
ATGATTTACATCAATTAGCTCAAAAACTTGGGATTGCCACATCTTTTTCGTCTATGGGGCGAGATTTATCGGAAGTTTCAGATGATTTAATTAAATTTTTTTGCAATGAGTTTGGGGCAGATGTTTCTTCAAATGAAGCAATTGAAAAGTCATTTGAGCAGTTACAACAAAAAGGTTTTGAGCTGGTTGTGGCACCGATTTATGTGAGGCGGGAAAATGATATCAATATAGATATCAATATTTTAAAAGAAAATAACGAGACAGATATTGAACTGTTATGTGTCTTTTGCGGTAAACATGAAACAAAATCCTTGGCCTATAAAAAAACGCTTGTTGATGAAAGTGATGTCAATGGGCAAATATATCAAAAATGGGTTTTGAATATTCAAGATAAATTGACTATCGGTTATTATCAGTTAAATATACGATTGGGCTCAAATGTGTATGAAACATTATTGGCTGTTGCACCTGATAAATGCTATGATATTGATCGTATAAAAAACAATAAATTATGGGGGTTTTCCATTCAGTTATATGCGCTTAAGAGCCGTCGTAATTGGGGAATAGGTGATTTTACGGATTTAAAGAATTTTGCAAAAATTGCTGCCGGCGTCGGCGCCGATATTATCGGGATTAATCCGATTAACACACCTTTTCATGATTTTCCTGAAAATGCCAGTCCTTACGCTTCTATCAGTCGTTTGTTTTTAAATCCGATATATATTGATGTTGAAAAGACAGAGGGGTTTAGTGAGGTTCTCAATAAGAAATACGCCAAACAAATAGAGAGTTTACAAAAATCAAATTTAATTGATTATACAGGCGTTTACAGCTTAAAAATAAAAGTATTACATGAACTTTTTTTAAAACAAACCAAACAGGCAAAAGGCTTTAATCAATATAAAAAAGTTAAAGGTGAGAGTCTGCATTTGTTTGCACTGTATCAAGCTATTTATCATGAAAAATGTCGGGATATATGGGGCGGGTGGCGCGCATGGCCGGACGGCTTAAAATATCAAAATCCGATGGATATGGCTATTTTTGAAAAAACGCATGCCCAAGAAATTGAATTTTTTAAATTTTTACAATATGAGGCAGAGCGTCAATTTGAAGATGTGGCAAAATATATTCAAACATTGGGTATGCGCATAGGATTATATAGAGATTTGCCGGTCGGGGTGTCAAAGGATAGTGCCGAGTTATGGGCGGATCAAAGTGCATATATTAAACATGCCAGTGCTGGTGCCCCGCCGGATGTATTTTTTACGAACGGGCAAAAATGGGGGCTTGGCGCATTTGATCCGTTTGAGTTAAAAAATAGGGCATATAAGCCGTTTTTAGATGTATTGCGTGCAAATATGAAATATGCCGGAGCGCTTCGTATGGACCACGTCATGAGTTTAATGCGTCTGTTTTTAATCCAAGATAACGGAAATGAGGGAACGTATCTTTATTATAATTTTGAAGATATGTTGGCATTGGTTGCGTTGGAAAGTCATTTGAATAAGTGTGTTATCGTCGGTGAAAGTATCGGTAATGTGCCTGATGGTTTTATTGATAAGCTTAAAGAAAATAATCTTTATTCGATGAGTGTTTTATGGGCGGAACGTTGGGATAACGGATATGGTGATTTTAAGGCGCCTTCATATTATCCGAAAAATGCCTTTGTTTCGGTTGCAACGCATGATATGCCGCCGCTTAAAATGTGGTGGTTCGGCTATGAGATTGAATTAAAATATCAACTTAAAATGATAGATGGTAACGAGCGTATTCGGCTTTATAAAGAGCGCGAAAATGATCGATTCAAGCTTTTAAAAGTGTTGGATGAAAATGATGTTTGGCCGAAAGATAATTTACGAAAAAACAATTATTTATATGGTGAAAGTTATCCGGAAGGTTTAACAGAAGCAGTGCATCGTTTTTTGGCTAAATCGGCAAGTTATGCCATTGTTGTTCAACCGGAAGATATTTTAGGTGTGGCAGAGCTTCAAAATTTACCGGGTACTGACAGAGATAAATACCCGAATTGGCGTCATAAATTACCGCTTGATTTGGAAGATTTAATGTTTGATTCAAACTTTATTCGAAATGTGAAAGCGATTAAAGC
>JAGCOI010000171.1 GCA_017645485.1 Alphaproteobacteria bacterium
CAAATGACCTTGACCAAATGACCGCAATGTTTCAAAAAACAATTTTTCGTTGGTGCGCGGGTGAATAAAACCAAGCGTGGCGGCATGTAAAGCCTGACGCGGAAAATGCAAAATTTCATCTTTAATATCGGCAGGAATTTTTAGGCTTGATTTAGCATGAGCGCTATATACTTTATCGCCGATTAAGTGATGTCCTTTTGAAGAAAGGTGAACACGGATTTGGTGCGTGCGTCCCGTTTCTAAACGGCAACGCACAAGCGATGCAAATCCGCCGAAAATTTCTTTTGTTTCATAGTGCGTAACCGCGGTTTTTCCGCCGCTGATAAGTATAGCCATTTTTTTCCTGTCAAATTTGGAACGGCCGATGTTACCTTCAATCGTGCCCGAAAGCGGGGCGGGTACACCATAAACAAAGGCAAAATAAGAACGCTCAATGTTGTGTTTTTCAAATTGTGCCGACAGATTTGTATGCGTAAAATCATTTTTTGCAACAACCAAAAGCCCGCTTGTTTCTTTGTCTATGCGATGCACAATGCCCGGACGCTTAACCCCGCCGATGCCCGACAGTGAATCGCCGCAATGATACAGTAAAGCATTAACAAGTGTGCCGTCATGAACACCGGCGCCTTCATGAACGACCATGCCGGCCGGTTTGTTGATGACAAGTAAATCGGCATCTTCGTAAATGATGTCAAGAGGGACATTTTGAGGTTTTGCTTGTGCATTTTCGGCTTCGGGAACAGTGATTTTGTAATTTTCATTCGGTTTAATGATGTAGGCACAATCTGTCTGTAGTGTATTATTTAACGTGACATTTCCGTTTTTTATTAAACGTTGAATTTCGGCGCGCGAAAAAGAAGTTTGCTCGCTTAAATATTTATCAAGCCGCAAGTTATTTTTCGGATATAAGCCCGTGTTAAAAAAAATGTTGTTTTCTTTTTCCATATGTTGTAACGTTAAGGATATTTTTATACGTTTGTGTACAAAATAGCGCAAGATTAAAAAAAAGCAAGATTGTTTTTATTAAATTATAGGGAGTTTGAGCATGCCTGAAGATAAGGTGGACAATCAAGAAGAATCTGATGTTAATGCAAAAATACTAAATGAGCTTGAAAATATTGATCTTGAGCCTGTGTCTGTAGAAGATTCGAGTGAGTCGGACGACGAATTTGAAAAACTTTTAAACAGTTTTATCAGCTCTGAAAAGGGAGATACTGTCGGCGAACAACCTGAGGAAAGGCTCTCTTCTTTGGCGGGACAGTCTGCGCAAAGTTTTGGAACAGCGGTAAAATACGGTAATGATGAAGCAGAATTGGCACAGGCATATAAGAACTTTATTGACGCCGTTTCGGCAATAGCCGATCAACGCAGTATTGATTTGCCTGAACTTGTTTTTGTGCCGGAGAATATGGTGCCTAATTATAAACCGAGTTTAGGCAGAAGAGTTGTGGCTGATACACTTGCTTGTTGGGATGTTTTGTTTGCAGCGTTTCCGGAAAAATTATCCACGCTTAATCCGAATTCGTCTGATGAGCAATTTTTAAATTTTGCGGAAGGTTTGTCGGATCAAAATTTGCAGTTAGCTATTATTTCATATGTTGAGATTTTAATTGATATTGAAAATTGTGAAATCGGATATGAGGAGCGTCGTTTGAAAGCGCAACGTAAACGTATTGAGCGTGTGTTGTATGAAGAATATCAAAAACGTTGTGAACGTAAGGAAAGGTTTATTAAAGCCATTGCCGAACGTGATTTTCCGATTAATGCGGAACGGTTGATTAACAATTATTTTAAGACGGCTTCCAAAGACGCTAAAGGTGCGTATGAAGTTTTAGTAAATAATCCGGCAATGTATGCGCCGATTGAAAATGACAAAATCAAACCGCGTTTGTTCGGGCTTATTAAAGTAACACCGGAAGACGGCATCAGAGAAAATTATCGTATCGGTGCATATTTGAAAAAATTAAAGGCATAAAGGCAAATTATTAAAAAAGTTATGGACAAAAACAAAAAAAAGTGCTACATTAAAGAAAAAAGTTTGGAGAAGTGCGATGGCAGAGGAAGAAATCAAACAAATAACGCGTGAAGATTGCGAGGCGTTATATGCGTTGCTTGCTAAAACAGAGTTGTCGGAAGACGAACAACGTGAGGTTAAAGAAACGATAGAAAAGTCTCCGAACATTTTGACGGATAAAGAATTTGCAAAACATCTGGTGTTGCCCGATTTGGCTTTTGAGTATGCAACGCCGGAAGAATTGCCTGCATTGATTGAAAAAAATAAACAAGCCGTTGAGAATATGAAACAGGTTTTGGATAATCTGAGCGGTATGGAAGATGTGACGATTAAAGGCAAAAAATGTGCCGCATATCTTTTGGATAATATGAGGTTTGACAATGGTGAGATTGTCGGGACACAACTTGCAAAAAATATTCATTTTTTAGGTACGGCAAGACGAAAAGATTTGATTTCGGAAGATGATTTCGGGCAAAGTGATACATTATACAAATCTTTGTATGGCGAAGAAAACGGTTACGCAGCAAACAGAAACGCTCGCAATGCTTCGGGGCAGAAAGTCAGTGATGTGATGAGGTTGGCAGAAGTTTTAAGAGAGGAAAAATATGAAAATGTTTCGACTGTGGATAATGTTAAAGACCAAGTCTTTATGACACACGCAGATGAGCAAAGAGAGACCATGAATGTTGAAGAAGGTAATCGCCGGCCTATGACCATTGAAGAATATGAGGAAGGTAATTACAGAGGAACATTAACGGTTGCTCAGCAAGAAGAATACAAAAAATTGAAAGAACAGAAAAAAGAAGCCACTATGGAGCCGAAGGCGGTTGATCCGCATCGTTCAAGTGATGATAAAAAACATGGTAACGGTTTTAAGGACGAAGATGTTATCAAATATATGTATGAGGAATGGTTCTTAGCCGGTTTGAGTTGGCTTTTTGATAAAGCTGAAGATTGCGTGGATATGGCTGTTGACAGATTGTTAGATGATACAACGCATCGTCGTGCAGTGCGTGCGCATGAAGCCACTATGGCACGAAACAAGGCTTGTGAAGACTTTTCTAAAAAAGAAAAATTCTTTGATGCGGCAACGGCTTCGAGAGAGGAAAAAATCAGAGCGGATATTGCCGCAAATCAAGCAGGCTTTGCGGCAGATATGCAAGCTTTGAAAAAAATTAATTTTAATAAGTTATCCGATAAAGAGCAAACACAATTGCAAGGCAAATACGGAGAGTCCTTTATTAAATGGATACAGGCGGCATAGG
>JAGCOI010000172.1 GCA_017645485.1 Alphaproteobacteria bacterium
CAAGTGGAGCGCGACGGCTTTGCCGCTTGCTCTTCTTCGATTCTTACATGACGGTTTAAAACTATATAAAAAAACACCGTAAAAAGACGCCCTGCTTAAAAATCGAGCATCTTTTTTATGATATGAAAACAGGTGTCGCCGTTGGTTTAGAGCTTTTAAGTTGGGTAAAAAAGAAAATAAAAACATTAATATGGGTGTGGTTTTAACTTCAGAATTGTCGGCACTCAAGCGTTAAGACGTTGGGTGGCAGAAAAGGGGTGCTTTGCAAACAGCACCGTAAAAGCTCTGATTGACAGAGCAAATAACTGAATGTTGCCGTCATACACAATGTGTATGGCGGTTTTTTTATGTTCTTACCATAAAATTGAAAACGGCAGATAAATAAAAAAACAGGAGAAATAACCTTTAGCGGTTATATCTCCTGTAACATAGAACGGGTAAAAATCAAACCCGAATAACTATTGGTCTATAGTTTGCCGTTGATATTGGGTGCTTTCGCTGTTTTTGGGCAGGCATTCTCAGACACAGACGGCATTCAACTGATCAGGGAGAACCCGAACTGCTCAAGTCTGGAACACACGTACTTACGAACGACACGAACTTGTCTTAAGACTCACTAACGGAGTTTCGTAGCAACAACATATAGCCAATTTAACCAAATGTGTAAAAGAACAAAATTATTAGTTAATAATGAATAAGTGAAGAAACTTATAGCACATATTTTTTGGATTGCAAGAAAAAAAATTAAAAAATGTGAAAAAAATAAAAAAACATAAAAACATCTTTTAAGTGCCGTCATGTGGTGGGTTTTGTTAAGGCCAATACAAAAAAATCCCCTCAACAGACATTACTGTCATATTGAGGGGACTTTTAAAGCTACTACAAGGTAATTTTTTCAGGAATGCCATACTTAACGCACAGCTCCTTT
Source organism: Alphaproteobacteria bacterium (assembly GCA_017645485.1). Lineage (GTDB taxonomy): Bacteria > Pseudomonadota > Alphaproteobacteria > RF32 > CAG-239 > UBA1254. Next base: position 929 of record JAGCOI010000172.1, read on the forward strand.
ACCTTGTTTGAGGTGTTTGTCGGCTTATGGCGGAGGTAGTCCGTCATTTCGGCAGCAGCCTTTTTCAGATCGCCGTCAAAACCTTGCTGTTTGGCATATTCAAACAGACGATTCTGAGCAGAGCCTGTTTTAAGACCGGCGTGCTCCATGACGAGTGATACATGATCATCCGCCAGGACAGGAAGAATATCGGGAAAAATTCTGCCTGTAGCCACACAGAAAATCTCTACGGCGGTTGCCGTCTTAGGCTTTTTAGCCTCTTTTTCTGCGCGCTTACGCTCCAATACGGCGGCTTGGCGTGCATTTTCCTTATATTTTTCCTCGGCTAAAGCTTCCATAATTGTATTATGGGCAGCCGCAGCCTTTGCGGTAGTACAGGAGCAATTGTGGTACTGAACGCATTTATCGCGTCCAAACCCAACAACTTCACCTCTGAGATGCATTCCGCAGAACGGACATGTGTTATCCTTGTAATTCATCATGTCAATTCTCTGGTTTGCCGGAACGGCCAAGACATCTGAAACAGTTGTAATTTTCTTCATAGCTTTATTTTTTTTAATTTAACAATTTACTATATCATATTTTTTAATTTTGTCAACTGAAAAATACTTTTACGAATTTTTTAAAAATTTAAATTATGATGGTGTGTGGCGGCAGGGAAAATGAATATGAATGAATATTTTAAGATATGTGTGTGTTATCACAGGCCGGCTTTTTTGTTTGATGAAAATTATATCGTGCCGATGTGGGCGGGTAAAGATGTTGCAAACACGATTTCAAAAGAAGGTTTTGCACTGTCTGAAAAACAAAAAGAGTGGATGGAAAAACATTGTGCGGGCGATAATACCGGTGATAATATTTCAAACGAAAATCGGAAATATTCCGAGATTACGGTCTTATATTGGGTTTGGAAAAATTATGAAAAAATCGGCAATCCGAAATATATCGGATTTATGCAATACAGAAGGCATTTTTTGTTAAAAGAAAACGGTTTGCCGGGTATGTATCCGGATAATCGTAATCAAATTTATATTGAAGATATACCTGAAAATTATGCCGAGATGATTGGTATGACTTCGAAAAATGTGAATAACATATTACATGATTTTGATGGTATTGCGGCCGTAAACGATACAAAACAAAGCATCAGATTTTATAATGAAAATCACTTTTCGCAAGATGTGAAATATTATAACAAAACACTAGAAATTATTGATAAGTATCAGCCTGAAATTTCAGGTGCGGCGCATCAATATGAAAAGG
>JAGCOI010000013.1 GCA_017645485.1 Alphaproteobacteria bacterium
CGGCTTTTCTCTGGCACAAGTCGGAGAATTTGCCTTTATTATTGCCTCTCTCGGTATGAGTTTGAATGTTTTGGATGATTTTGTATACCCCGTTATTGTTGCCGTATCTGTGGTCACAACATTTTTAACACCGATTATGATAAAATCATCACCAACCGTTTATCGCCTGCTTGAAAAAAGATTACCGAAAAAATGGCGCGACGCAATTGATGTGGCTTCACAGGCAAAAACAACAAGCATGACCGAAGAAAAACTATGGCAGGCTTTATTTAAAAGCTATTTCAGCCGTATTTTACTTTTTTCGCTTTTGATTTATACGGTCTTTGCCTGTTTTAACCGTTTGCTCAGACCTTTAGCCGAGCCCTATTTACCCGATATTTGGTTACGTATTTTACTTACAACCGGTGTATTACTTACTATTTCCCCGTTTTTGAAAGGATTACTCGGGTGGAATTTTGTTATTTCGGATAAAATTCGCGATATTTACAAATCATTTAAATGCAAAAAGCATCCCGATAATATTGAGTGTGCAAACACTGAAGTTTCAAATAAAAAACCGATAAATAAAGCCGTTATTCAAAATATTTTGTACGATAATGAAAATACGGTTAAAAAAGTTTTGACTTCTAATGAAAGAATTGCCAGAATATATACTGTACTTTGGCACGCTAAAGTTGCAAACAGATTACCGCTTTTGATTTTAACGAGTTTTCGTGTACTTATCGTAATGTTTTTTATCGTTACGGCCGTGCATCAGTTTTTAACCGAGAACACAAAAGTGATTTTTGTTTTGCTGCTTATAACACTTTTTTTCATCAGCCGTTCAAGATGGTTGCTCGGACAATACTTGAAGATGGAAAAACAATTTTTACATAACCTAAACGGTGAAATTTCACCCGAGCATATTTCTGATAAAGGAGAAAACAAATGAAAAAACAAATCGCCACATTAGGTATTTTAATTGAAAATTTTGATAAAATACCTCAAGTTAACACCTTATTACATGACTTTTCCGATTGCATCGTAAGTCGTTTAGGCTTGCCTTATGAAAAACGCAACATCAGATTAATTAATGTTGTGATGGATGCAAACAGCGAAGATGTTGAGCATTTAGCCGAAAACTTAAATGCCATTTCCGGCGTTACCGCTCAAGCCATGTTCTTTTAAAAATCAATCAAATAAAAATCCCCGAACAAATCGGGGATTTTTATAGCGCTTAAAACTCAAACCGAATATCATCGTTTTTACGTATCACCCGAATATGCGTTCCTTCTTTGATTTTACCTTCCAATATCAATAAAGAAAGCGGATTTGTAATCATTTGTTCAATCAAACGCTTTAACGGTCTGGCACCATAATCTTTATCATAACCTAAATCGGCTAATAAATCTTGTGCGTCATCGGTTAATTCAAGAAAAATATGTTTGTCTTCCAAACGCTTTTGCAAATGTGATATTTGAATTCGGACAATATTTTTAATTTCTTGTTTATTCAAAGACTTAAATACAATAACCTCATCTAAACGGTTAATAAACTCAGGCTTAAAAAATGTCTTAAGCATCTCTCTGACATCCTTAATTTTTTCTCCCGTTCCCAAGTTAGATGTCATAATCAAAAAGGTGTTTTTAAAGTCAACCGTACGACCTTGACCGTCTGTTAGACGTCCGTCATCTAAAACCTGCAATAAAACATTAAAAACGTCAGGATGTGCTTTTTCAACCTCATCAAACAAAATGACCTGATACGGACGACGACGAACAGCCTCGGTCAACACACCGCCTTCATCATAACCGACATATCCCGGAGGCGCACCTATCAATCGTGCAACGGCGTGTTTTTCCATATATTCGGACATATCAATTCTTAAAACGGCATTTTCTTCATCGAACAAAAACTCGGCCAATGCTTTGGCAAGTTCCGTTTTACCGACACCGGTCGGACCTAAAAACATAAACGATCCGATAGGCTTGTGCTCATCCGACAAACCGGCACGTGAACGACGTACGGCATTAGAAACGGCACGTATGGCTTCTTCCTGTCCGACAACACGCTTTGAAAGTTCTTCTTCCATATGAAGCAATTTTTCTTTTTCACCTGCAAGCAGTTTATCAACCGGAATACCTGTCCATTTTGAAACGACTTCGGCAATTGTATCTGAAGTTACTGTTTCAAAACTGGTGTCTTGTGCACATGCTTCCGTGGCATTTTTAATCTGTTGTTCAATTTCCGGAATATCTTTATATTGCAACTTTCCGGCCTGTTCATACTTTCCTTCCCGCAGGGCTTTTTCGGCTTCAATACGTGCCTTATCAAGTTGTGCACGCAATTGACCTACACTTTTTAAGGCATTTTTATGTGCATTCCATTTTGCGTTTTCTTTTAATGATTTTTCCTGCAAATCCGAAATTTCCGCTTCCAATTTAGTCAAACGTTCTTTTGAAGCCGTATCCGTCTCTTTTTTTAAGGCTTCACGTTCAATTTTAAGTTGCAGAAGATGTCTATCCAATTCATCTAAGCGTTCCGGTTTAGAATCCAAAGCCATTTTCAAACGTGATGCCGCTTCATCAACCAAATCAATTGCTTTATCAGGCAAATATCTGTCCGTAATATATCTGTTCGAAAGAACCGCTGCAGATACCAAAGCCGCATCCGAAATACGCACACCGTGATGTAATTCGTATTTTTCTTTTATACCTCTTAAAATGGAAACCGTATCTTCCACATTCGGCTCACCGATATAAACCGGTTGAAAACGACGTGCAAAAGCGGCATCTTTTTCAATATATTTCTGATATTCTTTTAAGGTGGTTGCACCGATACAATGTAATTCACCACGTGCCAGTGCCGGTTTTAAGAGATTTGACGCATCCATTGAACCTTCGCTTGCCCCTGCACCCACAACCGTATGCATTTCATCAATAAACAAAATAACTTGTCCGTTTGCATTTGTCACTTCTTCCAACACGGCTTTTAAGCGTTCTTCAAACTCACCGCGATATTTAGCACCTGCTATTAAAGCTGCCATATCAAGTTCCCAAATGGTCTTATCTTTTAAA